>CALZFZ010000151.1 GCA_945786965.1 uncultured Muriicola sp.
CCATCTACAGACAAGACCAATCTATTGGTAGCAAAGCCCCTGATCATGGGGCTGCCTCCTCCAAGCTGACTTTTTTGAACAAAGACCTGACCGCTGTTTTGCAAAAGATCGGCACTGGTTTGAGGGTTTGTAAAGGCAATGGACTGGGCACTTATGGAAGCCAGCTTTTGGGGAATGTCCTTTTTTTGCTGTTCCCATTTGGAGATAGACATAACCACCTCATCTAGCTGTTCTGTTTGCAGGGACAAGTACACCTTAGTGCCTTTTTTGAGAAGTTGTGCCTTAGATGTTTTTCGGGTTTGGTACCCTATATGGCTAATGGTGATCCGTTCGTAGGAACTGAATTTAGACAGGTCGCATTTACCTTCAAAATCTGTAAGTGCCGTTTTGGATTTATTGGTATTATAGATCACCACATTTACGATTGGCCTCTTAGACTCAGCATCTAAGATAACCACCTCCTGGGCACAGATTCCTTGCAATAAAAGAAACCATCCTAAGAAAACTATTTGGCGCATGCTAGCTAAATACTTCGTTTAATATGGCAAGGGATCTAGGTTTTCTAAAGCCGTGCAAATGTAATTCAAAATAAAGAACTAATTTTTGCAGCAACTCCTGCCTTTCCAATTTCCCTATTCTGATCGTATGGATTGTATCAAAATTTATGCCTAACAGGGCTATGAAGTAGTCTAAATTTGCCCCGGTCAATATTGGATTCAAAGAAGGACCCTGAACGAATTGTCCGTCCACAAGATCGAAGTATGGGGTTGGTGAGGTGGAAGTATCCGGGTAAAAGCCAAAATATTTGGTTAATTCCAATAAAAAAAAGAGATGAAAATTCGCTATACGGTCATTAGTGTCGAGCCACTGTAAAGAGGCCTCCAAAAAGTTGAAAAGTCCTTCATTTTTTTCTTCCTCATATATGCTATTGCTTAGTATTTCGGATAAAAATAGAGTGATGGCGTTTTTGGCAATATCGGTATGTAGTGTTTGGTAGTGGTAGGCCACTTTCACATCTTCCAGGCGCTCAAGGCTTCCCTTGTTCCTGTGAACCGCCACCAGTTCTAGTTGCATTAAAGGCTGGAAATAGGCTGTTTTGAGTTTTCCTTTTTTTGAAGCTAAAATACCTTTGAGCAAATAGGATTTTAATCCGTCCGTTACTGTAAAAGCCTTTACGATTAAGCTGGTATCCCCATACTTCAATGATGATAAAACGATGGCTTTGGTGGTTACCCGCATACTTGTATGTTCTTGGATTTAAAGATACTAAAAAAGCCTCCCAAGGATACTCTGGGAGGCCAAATTCATTTATTGAAAAAAGCTTAAATAACGCCCTGGGCCATCATGGCATCGGCTACTTTTACGAAACCGGCAATATTTGCCCCTTTTACGTAATTACAGTATCCGTCTTTATCTTTACCGTATTCAATACAGGAATCATGTATATCTTCCATGATGCCTTTCAATCGTTCATCGACCTCTTCACGGGTCCAACTGATCCGCAAAGAATTCTGGGACATCTCCAATCCTGAAGTTGCCACACCTCCTGCATTGGATGCTTTCCCTGGAGCAAATAATATTTTGGACTCGTGAAACGCGTAAATAGCATCGGGCATAGAGGGCATATTGGCGCCTTCTGCAACACAAAGACAACCGTTCTTGATCAAAGTTTTGGCTCCTGCCCCATCCAATTCGTTCTGGGTGGCACAAGGCAGGGCTATGTCGCATTTTACCCCCCATGGCGTCTCTCCTTTGTGGTAAGTGGCTGACTTATATTTGCCGGTATATTCGGAGATCCTACCCCGCTTATTATTCTTAAGGTCCATTACCCAGGCCAGTTTCTCTGCATTGATCCCCTCCTTATCATAAATATATCCACCTGAATCCGAAAGGGTAACTACTTTACCGCCCAGGTGTATTACCTTCTCCGCGGCGTATTGGGCAACGTTTCCGGAACCAGAAATCACAACCGTTTTTCCTTTGATCCCTTCGTTTATGGTCTTCAACATGCTTTGGGCAAAGTAGACCGTCCCGTATCCTGTGGCTTCAGGTCTAATTTTGGACCCACCCCAGGAAAGTCCTTTCCCGGTTAAAACGCCGGTGAATTCGTTACGGATCTTTTTGTACATCCCAAAAAGAAATCCAATCTCCCGGGCACCCACACCAATATCTCCCGCAGGAACATCCGTATTGGGGCCTATATGTCTGCACAACTCGGTCATAAAGGAATGGCAAAATCGCATTACCTCATCGTCTGATTTACCCTTAGGGTCAAAGTCCGACCCTCCTTTACCACCTCCCATGGGAAGTGTAGTTAAACTGTTCTTGAATACCTGTTCAAATGCCAGGAACTTTAGGATACTCGCATTTACGGTAGGGTGAAATCGTAACCCTCCTTTATAAGGACCAATGGCTGAGTTCATTTGTATCCGGTATCCGCGGTTCACATGGATCTCTCCATCATCATCGACCCATGCAACCCGAAAGGAAAGCAATCGTTCCGGTTCTACCATGCGTAACAAAATGTTCTTGCCACTGTAAATTTTATGTTGTGCGATGTAGGGAATAACGGTTTCGGCTACTTCCTGTACCGCCTGGATAAACTCGGGTTCATGTCCATTTCTCATCCGAACCTCATCCATGAAGGCTTTGATTTTTGCATCCATAAGTACTTGATTAATTAAAGCTGTTTGTTATATTAATAATATAGCGGCAAAATTATAGTATTTAAGTAATTAATAGCGCTTTTTTTTAACTATTTGATAAAATTGTTATCCAATAGCCTGTTCCAGATCGCTAATAAGGTCGTCCGCATCCTCGATACCGACACTTAAACGGATAAGGGAGTCTACCACCCCGCTTTTTTCACGTTCTTCCTTAGGAATACTGGCATGTGTCATACTCGCAGGATGGCCTGCCAGGCTCTCTACCCCACCCAGGGATTCTGCAAGCGTAAAAATCCTGAGTTTCTCAACGATCTTAACCGCTTCCTTAAAATCGCTTCCCTTGGGAATAAACGAGATCATGCCCCCAAAATGTTCCATTTGGGATTTTGCAACCTCATGGTTTGGATGCTCTTCAAAACCAGGCCAGTACACTTTTTCTATTTTAGGATGGTTCTTGAGATAGCGGGCAATAGTTTCCCCATTTTCACAATGGCGTTGCATTCGTACATGCAAGGTCTTGATCCCCCGTAGTACCAAAAAACTGTCCATGGGGCCACATACAGCGCCACTCGCATTCTGAATAAAATACAATTTATCTGCCAGCGCCTTATCCCGGACCACCAGGGCACCAACCACTACATCGCTATGGCCCCCCAAATATTTGGTAGCCGAATGCATCACAATATCCGCTCCTAATTCCAGGGGCCTTTGCAGGTATGGGGTGGCAAAAGTATTATCGACTGCCAATAGTAACTTGTGTTTCCGTGCCAATTGCGCGGCCGCTTTAATATCAATGACATTCATCATTGGATTGGTTGGGGTTTCTACCCAAAGTAACTTTGTTTTAGAGTTGATCTTTTCTTCAATCTGGGCTGTATGACCCATCCCAATAAAATGAAAGACAATGCCAAACTTTTCAAATACCTGTTTAAACAATCGGTAACTACCTCCGTAAAGATCGTTCGTAGATACTACCTCATCTCCGGGTTCCAATAATTTTATAACGGCATCAATGGCCGATAATCCACTGGCAAATGCCAGCCCGTAATTGCCACTTTCTATGCTTGCCATGGCATTCTCTAATGCCGTTCTTGTGGGGTTAGCACTCCGGGAATATTCATATCCCTTGTGGCCTCCCGGGGTGGTTTGTGCATAGGTAGAGGTTTGATAAATGGGCGGCATCACGGCCCCGTAGGCTTTATCCGGTTCCTGCCCCCCGTGAATGGTCTTGCTGTTGAATTTTAGGTCTTTGTTGCTCATAAGGAATTTCTAGATGCACAAAGGTATTGTTCTCCTTTGGAGAAACCAATGCTTTTAATTGGCATTCCATTAAATTCATTAAAGAAAAATGTAGCTTTGCACTACCCAATTCAACGACTGTATATGAGAAATTTAAAAATAGTCTTTTCCCTACTGCTGATTGCATTTTTTACAAGTTGCGAAGAGGAAAGCCAGCTTGCCCTGGAGCCGGTTCGTTTTACAAATGACAGCTGTGCCGACTGTCCTGAGATTGCCATTTCCTATCCCAGGGCCATAGATGATACCAAGCTGGGGCGATCTATCAATACAGCCATCGAAGAAGAGATCGTTGGCCTGCTCACCTTTGCCGACAGCCTGGATGTGACTAATTTGGACGAAGCCATAGCTTCCTTCACCAATGGGTATTTAGAACTTAAAGAAGTTTATCCCACGGAGACCGTGGATTGGGAGGCCAAAGTAGATGCCTCTGTATCTTTTGAGAACAATAAGGTCCTTTCCATACAATTAGATTCATATCTTTTTACAGGGGGTGCCCATGGGTACACATCTACACAATTCCTGAATTTTGACAAGGACAAAGGTGAAGAAATAGATACAAGAGCCTTCTTTAAGGACCTCCTAGAGTTTAAGAAATTTGCAGAAACCAAATTCCGCGATCAGGAGAAGATCCCGCAAAATGCCCCCATTAACAGCACAGGGTTTATGTTTGAACAAGACTCGTTCTACCTTCCTGAAAACATAGGGCTATCCCCCAAAGGAATTGTTTTGCTTTACAACCAATACGAAGTAGCTTCCTATGCAGACGGGCAGATAGAATTGATCATTACCTACCCCGAGGCTAAAAATTATGTAACGAGTAAATTAAAGTCATAGAGGCTATAATAAAATTCATGGAACGGAAAATATATTACCTCAGCAGTTGCGATACCTGTAAGCGAATCTTAAAAGAGCTAGCGCCCCTGGATGAAATAATCTTGCAGGATATCAAAATAGCCCCGGTTACTGATGCCCAATTGGAAGCATTAAAAGGTTTGGCAGGAAGCTATGAAGCCTTATTCAGTAAACGGGCACGCCTTTACAAAGAAAAGGGGCTGCATGAAAAAGATCTTACCGAACCCGAAATTCGGAATCTTTTGCTGGAACATTATACATTTCTTAAACGCCCTGTAATAGTCTTAGACAATACCATTTTTATTGGTAATAGTAAAAAGGTAGTAGCTGCTGCCAAAGAATCCCTGCACTCTTGAACAAGCGAACCCTGGCCATATTGGCTGCGCTGGGTGCTACCACCATCTATGGGTTAAACCATACCATTGCCAAAGGGGTGATGCCGCTCTACGTACAACCTTTTGGTTTTATTATGATAAGGGTATTGGGCGCCACAGCCTTATTCTGGGGCATTTCGTTCCTGGGACCCAAGGAAAAAATCGAAAAAAAAGACTGGGGCCGCATAGTCCTTTGTTCCCTTTTTGGAATGGCAATTAATATGCTGGCATTTTTTAAAGGGTTAGACCTGTCTACCCCGATCAATAGTGCTGTTTTGGTCACTACTACTCCCATCATTGTGGTAATTCTATCGGCGGTTTTGATAAAAGAGCACATCCGGTTTGTAAAAGGATTGGGAATTGGTATTGGGTTAATCGGTGCTGTTTTCCTGATCGTTTATGGCCATGAGGTGAGGCAGGATGCCCCTAATATTACCCTAGGGAACATATTGTTCCTGGTCAATGCACTATTCTTTGGACTATACCTGATCCTTACCAAAAAACTGATCGCTAAATACCATCCTATTACCCTTATGAAATGGTTTTTCCTGATTGGTATCTTTCTGAACCTGCCCATAGCGCTGCCTGAATTTCTGGAAATATCCTGGAGTACACTCCCTGCAGAAGCCCTTTGGAAGATCGGTTTTGTAGTACTGGGAACTACTTTTTGCACCTATCTGTTCAATGCGTATGCCCTTACCCAATTGAAAGCGTCTACTGTAAGTGCCTTTGTGTATTTGCAGCCGGTGGTCGGGATCTTATTTGCAGTTGTTAGCGGAAAAGATAGTTTGAGCACGGTAAAAATAGCGGCTGCCTCATTGGTGTTGTTGGGAGTCTATCTGGTAAGCAAGAAAGCTAAACCAGATCCTTTGGGGCCTTCATAAACCTCCGGGTATCTTCTTTGGATAGTGTTTTAAAATCTTCCCCTCTTTCGAATTGCTTTAAATTTTTGAGCAACTCCCCATGAAGCGGGGTTAGTTTCCGGGTTTCCCAACTCATCCAGGATCCCATCAACTCACAATGAGCTACATTCTTCCCCTGGTCATTGTAAAAATTTTGATGAAATTCAAAGAACATCCCATCCTCACTTAGGCCTTTCACTTCTACCGATACCTTAATGGTACTTCCCGGAAGTACTTCCTTGAAATAATACATATGCTCATAAAAGACTACAGGACCTAACCGATGTGCAATCAGGGTTTTGTGATCAATGCCCAACATTGACAAATAGGACATACGTGCATGGGTCATTAAATTCGTATACGCACTATTGCTCAAATGAAGATTGGCATCCAGATCGCTCCAGCGAATTTCAAACTCTTTAAAGTACGGCATGGTAACATTGTTTTATAGGTCCACAAAAATACGACCGTTTTAAAATTCCTGCCTGCCGATTGCAAAAAATTAATCGTTATTTTTAAACCCTAAAATAAGAGTATGAGCGCAAAACCAGACTTTATTACTGAACTTTCCTTACCCGCCATAGCGGCACCCATGTTCCTGATCTCAGGCCCCTTATTGGTGATCGAGTGCTGTAAAAAAGGGATCGTGGGTACCTTCCCTGCCCTGAACCAACGAACCAGTGAAGGATTTGAGGAATGGCTTTTGGAAATTAAAAATGCCCTGGTCGCTTACGAAAAAGAGTCTGGGAAAAAACCGGCCCCATTTGGGGTAAACCTCATTGTACACCCTACCAACCCGCGTTTGCAAGCAGACCTTAAACTCTGCATAAAACATAAAGTTCCAATCATCATTACCTCCCTTGGGGCCGTATCGCAAGTAGTGGACGCTGTACATAGTTATGGCGGACTCGTTTTCCACGATGTGATTAAGAAACGACATGCTCAGAAAGCTGCCGAGGCCGGGGTAGACGGACTTATTTTGGTGGCAGCAGGAGCCGGCGGACATGCAGGAACCATTAACCCAATGACCCTTGTGGCAGAAATAAAAAAGTTCTTTGATAAAACCATCATATTATCCGGGTGTATCAGCACCGGAAGGGACATTGCCTCGGCAATGCAGATGGGGGCCGACCTGGCCTATATGGGTACCCGCTTTATCAATACCAAAGAGAGTAAAGCACCGGAGGAGTACAGACAGATGATCATCAATGCCGGAGCCAGTGATGTGATCTATACCGCAGCCATCTCAGGGGTACATGCCAATTTTCTTGGGGCCAGCCTCAAGGCAGCAGGTATTACAGAAGCCGATTTAAAGAAAGACACCAAAGTAGATTTTGGAAAAGAGCTCGATACCGAGGCCAAGGCCTGGAAAACCATCTGGTCTGCCGGGCAGGGGGTTGCCACCGTAGAGAATGTGCTCTCCGTTGCCGATCTGGTAACCCAGCTAAAACGGGAATTTACGGCAGCTATAAAAGATCAAACAAAACTTCTGGATGTGTATTCTTAACAATATCCGCTGCTAATGCCACAGCTGCCATCTCCTTATGATCCGCCATTTCTTTTCAAAAATGGCCATGTTTCCACGGTCTACTATGGCTTGTTTCGCAAGATAGACGGGCTTGCCCAGGAACGGGAACGTCTGGAACTGCCTGACGGGGATTTTATGGACCTGGACTGGAGTTATGCAATGGCCCGAAGTAACAAGGTGGTTATCTTATTACATGGGCTGGAAGGCCATGGCCAACGGCCTTATATCACGGGCAGTGCCAAACAATTAAATGGGGGTGGCTTTGATTGTTGCGCGGTAAATTTAAGGGGGTGCAGCGGGGAGACCAACCGTTTGTACAGATCGTACCATTCCGGGGCCACTGAAGACCTGCATGCCGTGGTACAACACATTCTGGAAACCAAAAAGTACAGTGATATCTATGTCAAAGGCTTTAGTTTAGGGGGGAATATGGCCCTAAAATATGCGGGAGAAAGTAAATCGCTGCCTACAGCATTAAAAGGGATTGTTGCAGTATCGGTTCCCTGCGACCTGTACAGTTCGTTAAGAGCTTTGTTGCGTATTGAAAATGCCCTCTATGCCAGCCGTTTTAAAAAACACCTGGTAGCCAAGCTGCGGGCCAAACAAAAACTATTTCCGAAACTCATCCCAAACAGCGATATCGAGAAGATCAAAACCTTAAAGGATTTCGACGATATCTATACCAGCAGGGCCCATGGGTTTAAAGACGCCCTGGACTATTATGCCCAGTGCAGTTCGCTGCAGTTTTTGAAGAATATCCATATTCCCAGCCTTATCATCAATGCCAGGAACGACTCCTTTCTGGGGCCCGAATGTTACCCGGTACAGGAAGCGGAAGCCAACAGGAAGATCTACCTGGAAATGCCTGCGTATGGAGGGCATGTGGGTTTCTTTGATGCCAACAATATTGCCTATACCGAAAAAAGAGCCCTAAAATTCCTGTCTGAACTACAATAAGGGAAGCGTTTTATTATATTAGTGGCTTTAAAAACTGAAACAACTATGAAAAAAGTACTCATGCTAGCCATCCTGGGCACCTTTGTTCTGGCCTGTGGAGAGAAAAAAGAAGAAAATAAACAAGGGTTTGAAATGAATCGGACCAAGAAAACGACCACAGCCGTGGCCGAATCGGAAGGGGTTCCGGTAGACTTGGATAATAAGGGGATTGGTCCCATAACAAAGGTAACCTTTGATGATGAGATCAATGCCGAAATGGCATCCCGTGGGGAAGCCAAGTTCAAGACCATTTGTGTTGCCTGCCATATGGTAGACCAGCGCATGATTGGCCCTGCCATGGCTGGGGTTTATGAACGCCGCAGCCCGGAATGGGTCATGAATATGATCCTGAACCCGGATGGGATGTTACGCGAAGATCCTATTGCCAAGGCCTTGTTGAAAGAGTACAACAATGCCATTATGCTGAACCAGAACTTAAGTGAGGAAGATGCCCGGGCATTAGCCGAATATTTGCGTACGTTGTAACAGTAACGGAAACTAATCCAAAAGTGCTTTTGTCTGTGCTCTCGTGCCGGGTAAAAGCACTTTTTGTAGCCATATAACTAGTTCCCATTTATTGTTGAGAACACTTAAAACTAACAATCTTATTTTAATAATGACAAAACAAACAATTACTTACATTACTATAATTATAGGCTTACTTCTCTTTTCATACCTGATTTTTAATGGGACTGAAACTGTTCAAGATGATTCTAATACTAATGGAACAATTACTCAAGATTCCGAATTTAATACCTTAGTTTGGTCTGATGAATTTAATGGCGATGGAGCAATTAGTTCTGATAATTGGTTCCATCAAACACAGCTTCCACCTGGGGGCAATTGGTGGGGTGGATTGATTCAACATTACACTGATCGGGAAGACAATTCTTATTTAAAGAATGGATTTTTGAACATAGTTGCAAAAAAAGAATTATTTGACGATCAGGATGAAATAAAACAGTACACATCCGCCAGATTAAATTCAAAATTTGCTTTTACCTATGGACGTGTTGAGATTAAGGCAAAATTACCAAAAGGTATTGGTACTTGGCCAGCTATATGGATGTTGAATAAAAATATAAATGAAGATGGTGCCTACTGGGATAATCAAGGGTTTGGAACTGTGAATTGGCCAACTTGTGGAGAAATAGATATTCTCGAACATTGGGGAAAGAACCAAAATTATGTGTCAAGTGCTGTACATAATGCATCAAGTTATGGATATAAGGTCTTAAATCTTGGAGGTCAAAATGTAGAAAGTGTATCCGATCAATTTCACATCTATACTCTCGAATGGTCCGATGAGCAACTTGTGTTTAGCGTTGATGGAGTAAAACATTTTGAATATGTACCATCTAATAAAAATTCTGACACTTGGCCATATGATACTGATTATTATATAATATTTAATATAGCAATAGAACCTGATATTGATCCAAAGTTCAATGAAAGTTCCATGGAAATAGATTACATCAGGATTTATCAATAAAACTTCAATAATCTAGAACTATCTTAATAATTAAAAGAAATTAAAAATTAGAAGACGCAAACGAAATGGCAACACTGCATATAAGTCGTTAACAGCGCCTTTAGTTTATCACGCCACAAGCGTGACGATATCATAGTCAGAACCGTTGGTGGTAAGCCCAATATAAATGAGACAAATAGTATTATATTCAACAGCAAGTCTGGACAACTATATTGCCAGACCGGATGGTAATGTAGAATAGCTTGATGCTCCGGAATAAGAATATGCCGTTAGCTAATAGAAAAAATAGAAATTATGACCATAGAAACAATCAGACAAAAAGGATTTGCACTTTCCATCATCCTATTTCCATTGATGCTGTTTATAGGATTTGTTACCCACCCAAACTTATTGGCTATGGAACCACTTCATACGGCAGATCAATTGGTATCAAGGTTCCATAATAATCCAATGTACCATATTGGACATCTTATCGTGACTTTTGCTGTACCTGTTATGATGGTATATTTTATTGGCACAATGAATTTGTTGCAGGGAGAAGGGAAGAAATATGGATTTTGGGGTGGGGTTATTGCATTGTTTGGTGCCTTTATATTGGCGGTTGATAAAGGAGCCCTGTGTTTAACAATGTCTGCTTTTGACACACTCCCTGAAGACCAATTTGCAGATTTTACTCCTTATTTGGAGGTCATAGTTTCAAAAAAAGGATACCTTATTATTGTTTGGTTATTATTCGCATTAATCCTTGGGGGCATCATACAGGCCATTGGCCTGATGAAAGAAAAAATTATTAAGAAGTGGCAAGGAGTACTCATTATCGTGGGGCTGTTGTTGCTTATCAACCCAGATATTGAATTGATAAGTACAATTGGTGCCTCCCTTATGTGCATAGCTTTTATTCCATGGGGAATTAAAGAGTTGAAGAAATAACGAATCTTTTACCAATTATAATTTAAAAAAGATACGATTGTAGGGTCTACAATCCATTGGATACTATGAACAATGGTGGAAGGAGCTAATAACCGTATTTTTCAGGATGATATATATATACACTTTAGATTCGAATGCCAAAATTGAGATACCAGGTTTACGTCATAGAATTATCCAAGCGGGTATTTACCGAAAATGCAAAATTTCGGGCTGCCAATCCACAATTCAACGGGGTGCTGCAATGTTTGTACGTGGGGATGACCAGCAAAAACCCCAAAGAACGATTTCTGCAGCATAAGACAGGATACAGGAATAAGAAAGGCCACAAACTATCGTCCGGCATCGTCCAGAAATACGGTTCGTATCTCCGCCCCAGTTTATACAACCATATAGCTCCCCTGGCAACCAGAGCAGAAGCGCTGAAAATGGAAGAAATACTAGCTCTGGAATTGCGGAGGAAACGGTATGCGGTTTGGTTCAATTAAGAGAAAGTTGGCCCATTAGTTGTCTGTGATTTATAGAAAGCATCAAATAGAATTAACTTTATACGTAAACATATGGTGAAAAAACTTCTTCTATATTTTGGTTTGGCTTATCTCATTTCCTGGGTGATCTGGCTTCCGCTAATTTTACCAAAATTTGGAATTGAGGCACTCCCTGTTTTACCTGAGTATCATCATTACCTGGGCGCATTTGGCCCCTTGTTGGCTGCTATTATAGTAAAATATATTTCCGGTGGCAGGAACGCTGTTATAGCCCTTCTTAAAAAGGTATTGCTATGGAAAGTGAATTGGGTTTGGTATGTGGTTGTTTTAATTGTTCCCGTTGTTTTGGTTATTGGTGCCGGGTACGCCGATGAGCTCAATAATGAGACCCCATTTACTATGAAAGGCTTCTCAACAAATGAGGAATTTCCACAATTTGGACCTATTGAATATTTCCTTTTTAATATTTTCACCTTTGGTATCGGTGAAGAAACCGGGTGGCGCGGCTATGCCTTGCCAACCTTGCAAAAACGATTTTCTGCATTAACCGCAACATTAATTTTGGCCGTTGGTTGGGCTTGCTGGCATATTCCCGCCTTTATATATCGGCCATTATACAGCCAGATGGATATGGCCGGAATTATGGGATTTTTTATGAGTATGGTAATGGGGGCGGTGGTACTTACCTGGTTGTATAATTCAACTAAAGGAAGTTTACTATTTGTTGCGATCTTCCATGCAATGATAGAATTAATGTTCATGTCTGAAAACATAAGCGAGAAAATGACTTTTTACATAGGCGCGTCCATTATGATAGCTGCTATTTTAATTATACTTATAACAAAAAGAAGTAACCTTTCACTGAGTATTAAGCAAACCAATTGAGGGTCTATAAGCAACAACGACTTTACTAAATTGTCTTTGCCTGCATAAATTGAATTTCATTATTTTTATCCTGTCCGGACTAGTATCGGGTTCTAATGGAATTGATTGCTTTACAAATACCAACAGTAGGTAATCATCATTAAATAGAATTCACCAATGAAATACATCATAATTGTAGTCACTTTTTTAAGTATAGGCCTTGCCTATAGTCAGGAGATTTCTCAACGTATAAACGAATATGCCGATTCTTATGTGAATACAGGCGATTTTAGTGGATGCATTCTGATTACGGAAAAAGGAGTGGTCCTTTATGAG
>CALZFZ010000152.1 GCA_945786965.1 uncultured Muriicola sp.
ATAAAAGCGGATTCTTTAATTTCTAGGCACGAAAAGGTTCAAATTCTTTGGATCAATACACCGCAGTACTATAATCCAGATTAATATCCTCTTCAATATACTCTATGCTGTCCAGATCGAATTCTATTTCATGCGCATCAAATCTTTTTGGCAGATATGGCATGGTATCGAAACCTAAGGCAAGATCTTCCTCTTCCATATAGGAGATATTCCTGAAATCGGCTGGTGGCGCGTATGCATCAAAAGTCTCCGGTAAAAAATCCTTGGCAACCATTTCTAGTTCTTCATCCGTATCCTTTAAATAGGTGACCCTTTTCAAATCAACATAAACCATGTTGGGGTCAAAATCCTCAGGAAGGTATTCTTGGGTATTGAAACCCAATTCAATTTCATCTTCAATTTCCAGATATTGAATAGAATGGATATCCAAATTATCAGGAGTCATTTCCAAAGATGGAAAGAATACTTGTTCAATGGTCACTGGTACTGTAGCATCTTCATTTTCAACTGAAAATAATACTTCATGTAAAAACTGATCATCTAATTCCTCGTTGGAATTATCTGTTTGCGGCGTGGTGGTTAACCCCAGGAAAACCATTCCACATGCGAAAAATAACTTGTTCATTTAAGATTGATTAATAATTGTTGTTTGTTTAATATAAGACTATCGAGAATCGGGAATGTTACATCATTGGCTCGAGTTTAACAGATTTCAGGAGCGCATAATTTCAATAATGATGGTCATGATCATTGAATTAATTCACTATATATCAATATGTTAAATTCGTGTCTGGCCAATTTTACTATAGCTATGACTTAAGAAATTATTAACAGAACTTTCGGTTTATTTTTCGGTTCTTTGAAAACTTCAAAACAAAAAAAGAATTGAAATGATTAAAAATTTACTCCCAAAGATCTTGTTGGCTTTCATGTTGATTGGTGCATATAATACGGCCCAAGCACAGATCTTTAAAAAGAAGAACAAAAAATCGGAAGCATCAAAAGCTGCTCCAAAAAGTAAAAAAGGCGACATTGAACCCTATGAGAAGGTAATTACTAAAGATGCTAAAACCGATACCGGGCTGTTCAGTGTACATATCGTAGACGACAAACATTTTTACGAAATACCCGATTCGCTCTTCAACAGGGAAATGCTTATGGTAAGCCGTATTTCAAAAACAGCTTCCGGGATAGGCTTTGGAGGGGGTAAGATCAATACCCAGGTGTTGCGTTGGGAAAAGAAGCCCAAAAAAGTATTGCTGCGCGTTGTGAGCTACGATGTAGTGGCAGCAGATTCACTGCCGGTGCACGAAGCAGTGGTTAATTCCAATTTTGAGCCGGTATTATACTCTTTTGATATCAAAGCATTTAAAAAGGATTCGCTCAATCCGACAACTGTGATAGAAATCGATGAGCTCTTCACCAAAGATGTAAAGGCTCTTGGAATGCCAGACAGGTATCGCAAGCGTTATAAGGCCACCCGATTGGACGATGGCAAGAGTTATATTGAATCCATTAATAGTTATCCGCTGAATGTGGAAGCGAGGCACGTAAAGACCTATACCGCCGGGGAGCCGCCATCTAATCAAAGTTTGGGGTCTATCTCCATCGAGATCAACAATTCCATGATCCTATTGCCCGCGGAACCAATGAAAAGAAGATATTTCGACAGAAGGGTAGGATGGTTCGCGCGCGGACAGGTAGATTATGGGTTGGATGCCCAGGAGAGCAAAACCATAACCTTTTTAGATAGATGGCGCCTTGAGGTAAAAGAGGAAGACATGGAAAAGTACAAAAGCGGAGAATTGGTAGAACCTAAAAAACCGATCATCTATTATGTAGACCGTGCTACGCCGGAACAATGGGTTCCTTTTATTAAGCAGGGAATTGAAGACTGGCAGGTAGCTTTTGAAGCAGCTGGTTTTAAAAATGCCATTATTGCCATGGACCCTCCTTCTCCTGAAGACGACCCCGAATGGTCTCCGGAAGATGTTAGGTATTCCGTAGTTCGCTATTTGGCCTCTCCTATTCCAAACGCCAGCGGCCCTCATGTAAGTGACCCTCGGAGTGGTGAAATTCTGGAATCGGACATCAACTGGTATCACAATGTGATGACCTTATTGCGTAACTGGTTCTTTGTACAAACCGCAGCTATAAATCCGGATGCAAGGAGTGTTGCCTTTAAAGACGAGGTAATGGGCCGATTAATCCGTTTTGTTTCTTCCCATGAAGTAGGACATACAATTGGACTGCCGCATAACATGGGCAGCAGTGTGGCATATCCTGTAGATTCCTTAAGATCTGCCTCATTTACTCAAAAATATGGGACAGCCCCTTCGATCATGGATTATGCCCGTTTTAATTATGTGGCTCAACCCGAAGATGGGGATGTAGCCTTAATGCCCAATATTGGGATCTACGATAAATATGCCATTAAATGGGGGTATAAACCCATACCCGATGTAACGGCAGAAGATGAAAAATCCATTTTAGACAGTTGGATCCTGAAACACGCCGGGGATCCTTTATATCGTTTTGGGCATCAGCAGGCCGGAGATGTGGTAGATCCAAGTTCTCAGACAGAAGATCTTGGCGACGATGCCATTAAAGCGGGTGCATATGGAATTGAAAATTTAAAACGTATAGTTCCTAACCTTATAGAATGGACCCGTGAAGATGGTAAGAACTATGATGACCTTGAAACATTATACGGACAGGTAATTTCGCAGTTCAATCGCTATATGGGTCATGTTTCCAATAATATTGGAGGAGTTTATGAAAACCATAAAACCTATGATCAGGAAGGACCTGTCTATACGCATGTGTCTAAAGAACATCAAAAGAATTGCCTGGCTTTTTTGAATACTCAATTATTTGATACCCCTGAGTGGTTGATCGATACCGACTTATTTGCTAAAATTGAGTATTCCGGATCCGTAGAAAGGGTCAGGGCTTTACAAGTACGCACCTTGAATAATGTTCTTAGCTTGGGTAAAATGGCCCGACTTATTGAGAATGAGGCCATGTATGGGAATGAAGCCTATACGTTGGTTGATATGATGAACGATTTGCGGCGGGGCATTTGGTCAGAACTCCGAACTGGCAGAGCTATTGACACGTATCGCAGGAATCTTCAGAAAGCATATGTAGACCGGCTTGAGTATATCATGAAGGCCGAAAACCAGCGAAAATTACCGGATTTTGGCGGGTATCGTAAATCAACTGCTGTAACCACGAGTCAGTCCGATATTCGATCCATTGCTAGGGCAGAACTCAACACCACAAGAAACACTGCCTTAAATGCCATTGGAAGAACCTCGGATCGTATGAGTAAATATCATTTACTGGATATTGCTAAACGCATTGAACTAATCCTGGAACCGAGATAGGCAACGTAATCAACTTCGATAAAAGGTACTGTTTCTGCTATGATCAGTACCTTATGTTGTTTTTGGTAATATGTCCAAAAGCCCGTTCACCACAACTTTTTGCTTTTTCACCACATAAAGGAGGTACCTTAACAACATTGGTCAAAAGTGTCTTCTTTAAGGGCTTATATTAGAGGTAATAAAAAAATCCCCAGATCATGTCATATAAAATAAAAAGCCTAATCTACCTACTTAGTTTTATTGCTTCTATTTTTATTTATAATGGTATGGACCAGTCAATGAAAACTGATTCCCAAAATGAAGAGATTCAATTGGTACAATCTAATACTGACGAACTGAACAAACAGGATAATCAAGCTTATAGTACATTGGAGTACTAAACATCCCCAAATCAAATCCCTAAAGGGCGCCGAATTTTCGGCGCCCTTTTTTTATTGAATATGCCAGGAAATAAAAGAACATAACGCCGAATAGTTAATAATGTCATAAAGTGAGGTTTCTGTATAAACCTTTTCTAATTTAGGAAGTCCCAAGGATATAAAATTAAAAACAATACACATGAAAAAAGTACTTATTGCCATGCTAGTCATGGCCAGTTTCTCAGCAATGGCCCAAAAAGGACCACATCATGGTGAACGCCATGGAATGAAAGATCTGTCTCCGGAGCAAATGGCTACTTTGCAGACAAAAAAATTAACCCTCGCTCTGGATCTGACTAAATCGCAACAGGAAGCCGTACAGCAATTGCATCTTGAAAATGCGAAACTCCGCAAAGAAAAGATGGAAAAGATCAAAGCAGATAGAGCGGGTGAAGAGCGGCAAAAACCAAGTTCAGAAGAGCGATTTGCTATGCAAAATGAACGTTTGGATCATATGATCTCCCAAAAAGAAAAAATGAAAAAAATTCTGTCTCCCGAACAATACGAAAAGTGGGAGAAGGGACATAATCAGAAAAGAAAACATGGTGATCGACGTGGAAAGCATGAACACCGGGGTAAAAGATAAATTTTTTTTAAAAGCTGCAACAAAAATGGGTCCCTTTAGGACCCATTTTTTATTTTATTTTTGGTATGATCTTCTCCAAGACCATGACGGTTTCGTCAATATCCCCGAAGGAAAGGGCATCGTTTAAAAAATAACTTTCAAAGGCGCTGGGAGGTAGGTAGATCCCTTGTTGCAACATTCCATGAAAGTACTTCTTAAAAGTTTCGTTATTGCCTTTGGCAGCACTTGAAAAATCTTTTACGGGTTCCTTAGTAAAATGAACGGATATCATGGAGCCAAATCTATTTATTTGATGTGGTATTTTATGCGCCGACAGGGTTCTTGAAATCCCTTCATGCAGCTGCCGGGTCTTTTTGTCCAAACTAACAAAAATTCCGGGCTGTTCCTTTAAAGCAGTAAGCATGGCAAGACCTGCGCTCATCGCCAGGGGGTTTCCACTCAGGGTCCCTGCCTGGTACACTGGGCCATCAGGTGCCAAATGATCCATGATCTCACTTTTGGCGGCAAAAGCACCTACCGGAAGTCCGCCTCCAATTACCTTTCCAAAAGTTACAATATCCGCATCTACTCCCAGGGCTTCCTGAGCGCCACCGGCTGCCAACCTGAAGCCGGTCATTACCTCGTCAAAGATCAGCAGGATATCTTCATGCGAACATAGCTCCCGCAATCCATGGATAAAAGACTCCTCCGGGATAATACATCCCATATTTCCTGCAACGGGTTCAATGATCACTGCAGCAATTTCCCCTTTATTGGCTTTCATCAACCTTGCGACACTATCCAGATCATTATATTCCGCCAATAAGGTATCTTTTGCCGTACCTTGCGTTACCCCCGGACTGTTGGGGCTTCCGAAGGTAACTGCCCCACTTCCTGCCTGAATTAAAAAGGCATCTGCATGCCCGTGGTAACAACCTGCAAACTTTATGATCTTGTCTTTTCCTGTAAACCCACGCGCGAGTCGGACAGCGCTCATGCAAGCCTCGGTACCACTGTTTACAAAGCGGATCTTTTCAATATTGGGCACCATGGAGATGGCCAATTTAGCCAGTTTCGTTTCTATTTCGGTTGGCATTCCGAAGGAGGTGCCCTTTTTTGCCTTGGCGATCACTGCATCGATTACCGGTTCATAGGCATGCCCTAAAATGAGCGGGCCCCACGAAGCGATATAATCGATAAGCTTATTCCCATCTTCATCATATAAATAGGCGCCTTTGGCTTCCTTTACAAATATTGGACTGCCCCCAACTGCTTTAAAAGCCCTTACAGGCGAGTTTACGCCACCGGGAATATATTGCTGTGCCTCAGCAAACAAGGCACTACTTCTTTGATATTTCATATTTTATCTGATGCTGTTTGACTGAATTCTTATTTCCTGCCCAATAGAAATGATGCTGTCATTAAGCCGGTTCAGTTTCATTAGTTCCTGAACAGAGGTCAAATAACGTCTGGAAATGGAATAGAGGGTATCTCCTTCTTGCACTACATATACTTTGTAATCGCTTGCCCCAGAAGCCTTCTGAACGATGTAGTCATTTTTCAAAACGGCTTTATCGTATTCATGCAATTGGTAACGTTCAATAAAAGAGATTAATTTACTGGGATACCGCCTGTCTGTAGCATAGCCCGCGGCTTTTAAACCATGGGCCCATCCTTTGTAATCGTCTTTTTTCAATCTGAATAAGGGTGCATACCGGGATCTGGAAGTGAGAAATATACTATGGTCCCTAAAGGAGTACATAGGATGGTTATATTTCCTGAAACATTCCCCTCTTTCGTCATCATCATGCAGGGCATAAGGTCCATCCCAACCGGTATGGCACTTGATACCAAAATGATTATTGGTCTTTAAGGTTAACGCGCCCCTTCCAAAACCGCTTTCAAGGATGCCTTGTGCCAGGGTAATACTGGCAGGTATGCCATAGGCTTTCATCTCTAACTGGGATATTTCTGCAAACGTATCTATATAGTCTTCAATGGAAACAATCGGAATTACAACAAAGCGGCCTGTATCTTCAGGCATGGGATACATCCCGGAGGTGTTATAGTTGCCCGGATTGGCCATTGCATTTTTAGTGGAAATGCGATACTTTTTGGAATTGGCTGTCCTCTTCTTAGTTCCACAACTAGTGATCATCATCCCTAAAACAAGTGCCAAAATAAAATGCCTCATATTGTAATTAATGGTAACTTTTTTTTACTTAAATACTGGTTCATCCCCCGGATACCCTGTAAGCCGCCGGTATGGATGGCCAAAATTTTGGTCCCTGGTTCAAAATAGCCCTTACCGATCAAATCCATAATGCCATACATCATTTTTCCTGTGTATACAGGATCTAAAGGAATTCCGGTTACTTTTTTAAAGTCATTTATAAACGTAATTAATTCGGGTAATATTTTGGCATAGCCCCCAAAATGATAAGCAGTACATAGCTCCCAATTCCTTTTGGCTGTAAATTTACAAATATCTTTTTGCAAAAATTCACCTTTAAGGGCTGTAAAGCCTAAAATCTGCTGATGGGCAGCCGAAGCATTGATAATTCCGGCTATGGTACCCCCTGTGCCTACGGAACAACAAACCACTTCATACTCCTTATCAGCAGCAGCCAAAATTTCTTCACATCCCCGAATAGCAAGATCATTGGTGCCCCCTTCGGGAATGATATAGGAACGGCCAAATGTTTCCAATAATTTATCTATGAAATCTGGTTCGTCTTTTTTGCGGTAGGTATCCCTGGATATGAATTTAAAAGTCATTCCAAGTTCACTTGCGTTGGCAAGTGTTGGATTCGTTTTCCAGGAAAATTCCAGCTCTTCCCCGCGAATAATTCCAATGGTTTTAAACCCCTGCTGCTTTCCAGCAAAGGCCGTTGCCGGGATATGATTGGAATACGCCCCCCCAAAGGTGATAAGCGTATGATAGTGTTCCTCTTTGGCCTTTTCCAGGTTATACTTTAGCTTACGGAATTTGTTTCCGGAAATCATCGGGTGTATGGTATCTTCGCGCCTAACACATAGAGATACCCTATGTTCTTTCAATAAAGGAAGTGAAATTTCTTGAGTAGGTACAATCACCAGATCAGGCTATTTTAGTACCAAAGATATTTTATAAAACAATAGGACGATCTTGTATCGAGATAATTCAGGTTATCTTCATTGGCATAAGCTTCCCGTTCAAAACTAAGATTTTGATAAGCCCTGTACCCATCAAAATACCAAACTGTTTTCACCAACCACTCCAGCACATAGAAAAAATAAAACGGAAAAATAAAAAGCTCTTGCTGTTGTTTCAGATGGATCTTTTCGTGATTTATAAGAACATCATCATTCTGAAGTTCAACCTCTTTCAAAATAATAAAAGGCCATAAAGAAAGGCCTACATAATTCTTATAAAAAAAATACCGGCTTATTACAATCATCCTTTTGTTTGCAATTACCTCAAAGTTAGGACTTAAGAAGCTAATAATTATAAACACTTCGGTTTTTTACCCACAAATTCGATAAACGTTATAATAAGGGATATCTCCAAGGCGTAACTGGGTTTAAAGCGCCTGCTCCAATGGGTTATTAACAAGAAATCCATTAATTTTACAATACGAAGTGTTGACTATTGAAGTATGAAAGAGTTCATTCCTTTGGAGGAGGGAGATTTTTACCTTTCTGAAGAGGGTTATAAGGTGTTTACCGCACAATACCATCTTAAACGGGGATATTGTTGTGAAAGTAACTGCAGGCATTGCCCTTATGGTTATAATACCAGGGCAAAAAGAAGCTGAAAAATCTACTGATTCGGCATGATATTTGAGCAAGAAGTATTGTTGTTAATTAACTTCACTAAAAAAATTGTTATGAAAAAAATTAAGTTAATCATGCTACCCGCTTTGATGCTGTTCATGCTAGCATCCTGTGTCTCTGTGAGGGTGGTTTCCGACTATGACAAAGAGGCCGATTTTACTGCATATAAAAGCTATGCCTTTTATAAAACAGGGATAGACAAGGCCCAAATTTCCGATCTGGACAAGAAGCGAATTTTACGCGCTATTGAAACTGAAATGGGCGCCCGTGGATTTGTAAAATCGGAACAACCAGACCTTCTGGTAAGTATTTTTACCAAGGAACGTGAACGTGTAGATGTCTATAATAACTTTGGCTGGGGCTGGGGCTGGGGCTGGGGCCCTGGTTGGGGATATTGGAGCCCTTGGATGTGGGGTGGACCCGGCTGGGGTGGTTCTAATGTAAGCACCCGCACCGAAGGATCTTTGTACATAGATCTTATTGATGCCCAAAGCAATGATTTGGTTTGGCAGGGCCGGGGAGTTGGAACCCTGAATAATATCAGAAATATGGAGAAAAAGGAACAGCGAATCCGGGAATTTGTCTTCGAGATCTTAAAGGAATATCCGCCCAATCCAATGGCTTCCAATTAAAAGTAAAACCGCTTGCAAGAGCGGTTTTTTTCTGTCTATGGATTTCTTTTAATCCTTAGATCCCGTTTAAATTGAAAGCACAAAATGCAACAGTTTTTGTACCTTTAAGGTGATAAATTCACATACGCTATGTCCTTCGAAAGCAATCTTATTTTAGATAAATTACCGGAACATTTAAAGCAATATATAAAACCTCAAAACTATGAGGAGTATACGGCTATAGACCAGGCTGTGTGGCGTTATGTGATGCGCAAAAATGTTGATTACCTCAGCAAAGTAGCCCATGAATCCTATACAGAAGGCTTAAAAAAAACAGGGATTTCTATAGATCATATCCCCAATATGTACGGCATGAACCGCATCCTAAAGGAAATTGGATGGGCAGCAGTTGCGGTCGATGGATTTATTCCTCCTTCGGCCTTTATGGAATTTCAGGCATACAATGTACTGGTCATTGCAGGGGATATCCGGCAATTGGAACATATCGAATACACACCCGCACCGGACATCATCCATGAAGGAGCCGGTCATGCCCCTATCATTGCGAATCCCGAATATGCCGAATACCTAAGACGCTTTGGAGAGCTCGGCTGCAAGGCCATTTCCAATGCAAAGGATTATGAACTTTACGAAGCCGTAC
>CALZFZ010000153.1 GCA_945786965.1 uncultured Muriicola sp.
ATAGTGGACTGATCATCAAACTGCATCCTTAAAAAGGGTGCAGTTTTGTTTAAAGGAAATTCGGTTTATCTATATAAAACTGTCATTAATCCCCAGAGATTACCCAGAGAACCACTCTCGTCAATAAATCCAGACAAAGGTGGCTACTTTTGATACATCAACTAGTAAAAAATAATACCATTATGAAAAATAACAGAGCCTACAAAGGATTACTACAAGTAGATGGCACCAGGGAAATTTATCAGATCTGTGATGTCAATTTTAATAAGAAAGAAATAATACTGAGTATAATCCCTACAAACATTTTAAAAGTAGTTTAATCCCTTTTATCCCCAAATCCAAAAAGCCTTACAAATCGCTGTAAGGCTTTTTTTGATATTGTTTTTAACACGCTATGTGAAAAATGCAATCACTATTTAGTCCCAAAAATCCATAATGCGTTTACACCAATCCTTTTCAACATAGGGTTATAGTAAACAAAACCTCATAGTTGGGATTGGCTAGCTATTAACCACTACAACCATAAATGAAGTCTAAAAAGAGATTCCCAAAATGAACTACTGATAAATAAAAAGCCCGAACAATTTTATTATCGACTTTTTTTGGTACCTTATTTACTGGAAATTAGGATTTCTTTAAATTCATAATTCTCTTGATAAGTCATTAGAACTTTAAACCACAGGCACCATGAAAAAACTAAAAAAAGAAGAAATTAAACAAGAGGTTTTCGATCTCTATGACGAATACGCCCATAACAAATTACAAAGGCGCGAGTTTATTGAAAAATTGTCGATATATGCTGTAGGCGGGGTAACCGTTGCTTCCTTGATGAGCTTTTTAATGCCTAATTATAAAGACACCATGCTGGTGAAACAAGATGATCCTAATCTGGATTCAAAATACATCACTTATGAATCTATAAAAGGTGGCGGAAGCATAAAAGGCTTGCTTTCAAAACCTAAGGATGCAAAAGGCACCTTAGGCGGTATTGTGGTGGTTCACGAAAACCGGGGATTGAACCCTTATATTGAGGATACTGCGCGAAGGGCCGCTCTTGAAGGGTTCATTACGCTGGCACCCGATGCTTTGACCCCGCTAGGTGGCTATCCCGGGAATGATGACGAAGGTAGGACTCTACAACGACAACGTGACCGAAATGAAATGCTCGAAGACTTTATCGCCGCCTCTCAATACTTGAAAAACCATGAGGATTGCAGTGGTAAAATTGGTGTGGTCGGATTTTGTTTTGGGGGCTGGATCTCCAATATGATGGCCGTAAAGGTTTCGGACCTTTCTGCTGCGGTTCCTTTTTACGGCGGACAGCCTACTGAAGACATTGATAAAATAAACGCGCCCTTAATGCTGCAATTTGCAGGACTCGATGAACGCGTAAATGCGGGTTGGCCGGCATATGAAAAAGTATTAAAGGAACATGGCAAAGAATATGTAGCATATACGTATCCCGATGTTAATCATGGGTTTCACAATACCACCACCCCGCGTTATGATAAAGAAGCTGCAGAATTAGCCTGGGGGCGTACCATTGAATTTTTTAAAAGTAAACTTAACTCTTAATGTTATTTTGGAACCGAAGGATATAATTCAATTACCCTTTGAACTTAAGACCTTAGTAAAATAAAAAATTGCCTCCCTGGATATCATGACTTATTCACCGGAAGAAACATTCCTTTTTGCAAAATTGTAATTCCCATCATTGCCAGCCAAAGGGCTTTAATGTGAAAAAGTGGTTTATAGATCTCGAAATTGTCGGGTATTGCCAGGATTACTCCCATGGCTGCAAGACCCAATAAGACCGTAAACCATCCCATCAAACGGTTGATGATCTTCCATTTCACAAATCCCAAGCCTAACAATACGAGCCCAACCCCTGAAAAAATACGTCCAAAGCGGACAAAACAGGTCACATACTGGTTTGTGGGCAAAATAGTATCCATGAACTGCTGAATTTCGGCAGCCGACTTACCAGCGGTCATACCTATTCCCCAGGCTCCGAAATTGTAGTAAAATGCGGCTGCAATAGCCAGTGTAAAGGTTCCCACAATGACCATTCCCGCACCCGGTAAAAGAAGTACCCGATAGGGTCCGTTCATCGTAATCGAAATAAGTGAAAACATGGCAATGCCCATGGTAACCCAGCCAAAAATATGAATGCGATACATCCAGATCCAATACCATAAATCCTCACCTATTATTGAAAAATCTGAGTCCTGCAAATACTCCCCTATGTGGTGTGGCGATAAAAACCAGCCTCCCCAAAGTAATAGAGCTGCAGTAATAAAAGACCAACCAGTTAATTTAGTTTCAAATGTTTTTTTCATACTTCTTCATTTATATACCTAATAATTCTATTGCAAAGCTTTTTGCTATCCAAAGAAGTTACAAACTTCATCCCTACAGGTTTTATCTCATATGACCCTGATCAGCTGACACTACTTCTGGTATAAGGTCCTGCCTATTTGTATTGTACTACTCTTTCGTCCCGTATGACACCGTTCCAGTTCATCCCAAATGCAAAATCATATGCATTTCCCAAATTGTCCACATAGGGTTTTATATCCCTTGGAACATCTTCCAACTGTGCTTCTACCGTAGTCATATCAGCAGGCATTTGGAATGGTAACAAGGCCGAAGGTTCTTCCTATCCCGTAATGATATCCATCAAGGCCTGGTCTTGCACGCCCATATGAACCAAAATTGCAGAAGCATTGGCTTCGAATTCGGAAAAAACCATGGGTTTTGAAACATGTACAATAACGATTACCGGTTTATTACCCATTGCTGCTTTGGTCTTATTGACCAGATTCATGTCGGTCGTATTGTTGGCAGTAACAGTTTTTCCTTTGTACGAGCGGTTCGTAAAATCCTCCAGGGGGCTGCCCCCGGCCAAACTGGTCTCCCTTGCATCGGTGGCCGTATAAGTTTCGTATTGGAGGCTAATTGGCACATAACCATTTCCTCCATTTTCGGTATCGTCCCTATCATATCCCACACCTCCATCGGGACTTTTAATGCCCACTAAAGCAAAGACTGCCTCA
>CALZFZ010000154.1 GCA_945786965.1 uncultured Muriicola sp.
TGCTGGCTGAATTAAAACTGGTATTAAAAAACTTGGAATATTGGGCACGTCCCGAACGGGTCCCCTCTTCCTTGCTTAATTTTCCCTCCTCTGATTGGATATACAGGGAACCTTATGGCACGGTGCTTATCATAGCACCCTGGAACTATCCTTTTCAATTAGCCGTACTTCCCTTGGTCACGGCAATAGCAGCAGGGAATACTGTAGTTCTTAAACCGTCCGAACTTACCTCTAATACAAGCAGTGTCATAAAAGAAATCATCACGGCTGTTTTCCAGGAAGAGCACGCAACAGTTATCGAAGGGGGTGTTAAAATTTCACAACAATTATTAAAAGAAAAATGGGATTACATCTTTTTTACGGGAAGCCCCCGGGTTGGGAAAATTGTCTACCAAAGTGCCGCTGAGCACCTAACTCCTGTAACCCTGGAACTTGGAGGGAAAAGCCCTTGTATTGTTGATGCTTCTGCTTCCATTTCACAAGCGGCAAAACGTATCGCCTGGGGAAAGTTTCTGAATGCCGGACAAACCTGTATTGCACCAGACTATATACTGGTTCACCATAGCGTAAAGGATGCCTTGATAGCCGCACTGACAAAAAGCATTACTTCTTTTTTTGGCCAGGAGGTTGAAAACTCGGCCGATTTTGCACGAATCGTTACAAAGGCCCATTTAGACCGCCTTAAAAAGCTGTTGCAAGACCAGGAAGTGCTGTTCGGAGGGCAATTCAATGATACCGATAATTTCCTGGCTCCTACCCTGATCAACGAACCCGGAAAGGATAGTCCTATAATGCAGGAAGAAATATTTGGACCTATTTTACCTATCATCTCGTATACTAAGCAGGAAGAAATTAATCAATGGATTTTAGCCCAGGGTAAACCCCTGGCCGCTTATGTCTTTTCCAGGCGTAGATCGTTTCAAAAGCAAATACTCAAGGAATACAGTTTTGGCGGTGGGGTTATCAATGATACATTGCTTCAAATCTCTAACAAGAATCTTCCTTTTGGAGGCGTGGGGCCATCAGGTATTGGGGCATATCATGGGAAAAAATCTTTCGATATTTTTTCGCACCATAAAGCCATTGTGAAAAGGGGAACCTGGTTAGATATCCCTTTGAGAAATCCGCCTTATACACTACCCTTGAAATATGTCAAAAAAATTAAAAACCTCTTGTAAATAAATAATGGAAAAAACAGTAACCGAAGCGATACACTACCGGAGGTCTGTTCGTCTCTATAAAAAAGAGGAAGAAATAGATACTAGTAAAGTGCGTCAATGTATTGAAAATGCCGTGCTGGCCCCTACAAGTAGTAACTTGCAGCTCTGGGAATTTTACCATATTGTTGACAAGCAGGTTCTTCAAAAAATGACCGAAGCCTGTTTTGGGCAAAATGCAGCAAAAACGGCCAAACAATTGGTAGTGATCGTGGCTCGCCGCGATCTATGGCGGAAAAGAGCAGCAGCCAACAAGGATTTTCTATTAAAAGGTATTGGTGACAAACCAAGATCGTCCTACACTAAAAGAGAAAAATTTGCACTCGCGTATTACAGTAAAGTAATTCCCTCCATCTATATAGAGTTTTTAGGTATTTTGGGATGGTTCCGCTATCTTATATTTGGTTTTATCGGACTTTTCAGGCCTATTTATCGTGAAGTTCGTAAATCGGATATGAGGATCGTGGCTCATAAAAGTGCAGGCCTGGCCGCACAAAACTTTATGATCTCAATGGCTGCTATAGGCTACGATACATGCCCCATGGAAGGAAGCGATACCCTACGGATTAAAAAGATCCTGAATTTGCCCTGGGGTTCTGAAATAACCATGGTCATTGGATGCGGCGTACGAGATCCAAATGGGATCTATGGACCCAGATTCCGGGTTCCTTTTAACGAGGTTTATAAAAAAGTTTAGCTTATTGAAGTTTAAATGAGATCTTATCCCCAAATGTTCTTTGGGCCAATATATTAATTGCCTCGTCCGAAAGCTGAAAGATTCTTGGATAACCCCCGGTAGTTTGTCCGTCGCGCATCAGTATAATTAGTTTGCCTCCAGGGGTTAGTTGTATGGTTCCGGGTAAGGTGGCTGAGGTAAGCATCGCATGTTGGTGCTTTGCAACTGATTCCTGAAGTTGATACGCCATACGATTGTTTTCTTTCGCAATTGTAAAAGAAGTGTCGAAAATAAATTCACGTAGAACTTTAGTGAGCATTTCAATTTCCGGGCCCGGGAATACATTCAGTAAACTTACCTTATCAATATCCTCCGTAATAATGTGGCTTATTTTTGGTTCGTAATGGGTAACCTCATTAAATGGAATTTCCATCCCTGAATTGAGTCTTGCCCATTGGGTAATTGGTTTATAAAAAGACCGGCTGCCCAGGACCTTGTCGGTTAAAAATCCGCCTTTTACAGAAAGGTATCCTCTCAAACCATCAATATGCTTTCCAAATCCTAAAATATCTCCTTCTACTACCTTATGAACGCTGTGGGTTTCAATTTCGGCACCATTAAGACTGGGTGATAAATTAGCCCCTGTTATTGCAATATAGGTTGCGGTTAGGAATTCAAGTACGGGCCCTGTCATTGTAATTTCCATTACCGCATCGGTATGCTCATTTTCCAGCATAGCATTTGCCAAGGACGAAGCATGCTGGTCCATTGCTCCGGAAACCGGGACACCTATGTTTCGTAGCCCAAACCTCCCTTTGTCCTGGATAGAGGTGAAAAATCCACTTTTCACTACCTTAAGCATTCATCGGGACTTTTTTAATTACTTCCAAACCAACTTCGGCCTGAATTTTATGAAGGTCGTACTGTGCTTTTGTAATGGAATAAAATTGAATGAAATCGCCCACATTTACAAAGCAAGGATTCTCTTTTTTAACATCAAATATCGGAATGGGACAGTTGCCGATTAAATTCCAACCTCCTGGAGAATCTTGGGGGTAAATTCCTGTTTGTTTGCTGGCCAGCCAAACCGTACCTTTTGGAACATGAAGTATTGGAGAGTCCTTCCTGTGAGTTTCAAGATCTTTAGGTACGCCACCCAGATACATAAATCCCGGCAAAAAACCGATCCCATATACGGTGTAGGTACAAGAAGTATGTAAGGTAATGATCTGTTCAATCGTTTTTCCGGTATATTTTGATACTTCTTCCATATCTATTGCAAATTCCTTGTCATAACAAACAGGTAATTTCCAGAGATATGAACGCTTTTTGGCTCGGGTCTTTCTTTTGGGATATTCAATCTGAAGCTCTTTTGCCAACTTTTTATGGTCTATGTTTTGTTTTAAATTGACCAGGGCAAGTGAATTATAAGCCGGGACCATTTCCCATTCACTTTCTTTGTAACCATACCTTCTCAGGTGTCCTGAAAACGTTAGGATATCATCTAACAGGTCCCTTTTTATTTCATTGGGCCATTCTATAAGTATGGCATGTTCTCCAAAGGGCTTTATATGTATAGGATACGAATTCACTTTTTTAAATGAATGTGATGCTTTGGTAATTCCTGAGAAAGATACATTAATATTTGATATGCACTAGGTGTATCGCCATGAATACAAAACGTATCTGCTTTAATCGGTACAAATTTTCGATCAACTGTACACACTATTCCTTTTTTTATGATCATAAGCAAGTGATCAGCAACTTTAGTTGGTTCGAGGATGAGTGCATCCGGATCTTTCCTGGATACCAACGATAGGTCCTGATTATAATTCCTGTCGCCAAAGGCCTCATAGACAACCTTAAAACCTTGCCTTTGGGCCTCTGCTGCAAAGACAGAACCAAAAGGAGCATATAAGCTGGTGGTAGTCTTGTATTTTTCAATGCTTTCTAAATAAGTCATTACGAGCTCTTTGTTGGCACTAAGATCATTATACAAAGCACCATGGGCCTTTATATGGTGCAATTTGGATCCTTGGGCTCTTAATTGTGTAACAAGCTGACTAATTTGATCCTTAATGCTTTTTTTTAATTCCGATCCGGGTAAGGTCATACTCACTCTCCCGAAATTAGCTCGATCCGGATAGGAAGGATGTACACCAATTTTTACATGATGCTCATTTGCCAATGCTATCACCCGGTTCATCGTTTCGGTATCGCCGGCATGCCCTCCGCAGGCAAGATTGCACGATGAGATAAAAGGAAACAATTCGGCTTCATTATTGAATCCCTCACCTACATCGCAATTAATATCTATTTCCCAGGACTTCATTTAATTTAACCTAATACGGTGACTATACTTTTGGCTCCCAACAAGATAATCAAAGCTAACAACAATATTCCAAGAACATTTTGCCATTTATTATTTTTAAAAGATCCCATGATAGTATTTTTATTTACAACCCATAGCAAGAATATGCAAACAATGGGCAATAAAAGGCCATTGGCTACTTGTGCAAATTGTATGATCTCGATGGGCTGAAACCTGAAAGTTTGGGAAACAACCCCTATCAACAATATGAAGCCCCACACTAAACGAAATTTGAAGGATCTGAGGCCCTTTTCCCATCCAAAACAACTGCTGGCCACATAGGCCGCCGCCAAAGGAGCTGTGATCGCCGAAGTAATACCCGCCGCAAATAACCCAATTCCCATAAAATATCGGGCTGCTTCGCCGTACAAAGGTTCAAGTCCCCTTGCCAGATCGAGACCGTTGGTAACTTCCATATTTTGATACGAACCTGCTGTTATGATAATCGCCATGGAAATTACTCCCCCCAGTGCAAGGGAGAGGAACGTATCTAATTTAACTGCATTCAGATCCTTGGCAGATTTCCATTTCTCACTCACCAGAGAGGCGTGCAGGAATAGGTTATAGGGCACTACAGTGGTGCCTACAAGTGCTATAATAGTGAACAAGCTATTTTCCGGTATTGAAGGCATAAAAAGCCCTGAGATTACTTTTTCAATATCGGGTTGGGTAAGGATGGCGGCTATTACAAATGAAATGCTCATTAACATAACCAGGGATATAAATATCTTTTCAAGTGCTTTGTAAGATCCCATATAGAGAAGAACGAAAGCACAAAATCCTATAAGCCAGGAGAAAAAGGTGCCCTGCCCCTCTCCAAAAAGGGCTTCCAGTCCTAAAATTGCCCCTCCTATATTACCTGCTTCATAGGCTGCATTCCCAATGACTATAGCAGCCAGCATAATAAATATCAGTAGGTTGCGAAGCCATGGGATCTTCAATTCATTCCTGATAATTGCTGCCAGGCCTTTCTGTGTAATTATACCTAATCTGGCTGCCATTTCCTGAAAAACTATTGTAGTAATTATTGAAAGCAACATGGCCCAAAGCAGGGCATATCCAAATCCAACCCCTGCCAAAGTGCAGGTGGTAATAGTTCCCGGACCAACAAAAGCGGCTGCAACCAAAACACCAGGACCTATCTTTTTAAACACAGCTTAATTTATTTAAGAAGATGGAAAGTACACTAAAAATAAATCTTTACCGAAAAATGAAAGAGCCACTTGCTTAAATTTTACCTGTTAAATGTTAAAAA
>CALZFZ010000155.1 GCA_945786965.1 uncultured Muriicola sp.
AAAAAGAGAAAGACATCTATGGGATTCTACCTAAATCCAGAACGGATCAGTACGATATGCTGGAAATTATAAAGCGCCTGGTCGATGATTCAGAGTTCGAACAATACAAGGAAGGTTATGGTAAAACCCTATTAACCGGCTATGCCCGTATCAAAGGGTGGGCCGTTGGCATTGTTGCCAACCAGCGCAAGGTGGTTAAAACCAAAAAAGGAGAAATGCGATTCGGGGGGGTGATTTATTCTGAATCGGCTGATAAAGCTACCCGATTTATTGCCAACTGCAACCAAAAAAAGATTCCGCTCGTTTTTCTTCAGGATGTCACCGGCTTCATGGTTGGGAGTAAAAGTGAACATGGCGGCATCATCAAGGATGGGGCTAAAATGGTCAATGCGGTAAGTAATTCTGTGGTACCCAAATTCACAGTCATCATCGGAAATAGTTATGGAGCGGGGAATTATGCCATGTGCGGGAAAGCGTATGACCCGAGATTGATCGTAGCATGGCCTAGTGCAGAATTGGCGGTCATGAGTGGGAATTCGGCTGCAAAAGTATTGTTGCAAATTGAGACCGCATCCCTCAAGAAGCGAGGTGAAAAAATTACCCCTGAAAAAGAAGCGGAACTTTATAACAAAATAAAAGAACGCTACGACCGGCAAATATCTCCATATTATGCAGCAGCACGCTTATGGACCGATGCTATCATAGATCCTTTGGAAACCAGAAAATGGATCTCAATGGGTATTGAAGCTGCCAATAATGCACCCATAGAAAAGCCTTTTAATATGGGAATCTTACAGGTATAAATTAAATTGTGATTTCCTGTAATTATTTAAATGGGAATTTATACTATAAGCTTTTAATAGTCTAAATCACAACCAGAATTTGTAATCTAATTCATTACAAGAGAGTTCTGTTTGTTTAGCGAAAATAATTCCTGGCTACTATCTTTTAGGTTTAATTTGAAAACTTTTACTTCCTGACGCTGCCTTTTAGTTCCATAATTGTCATAGATGGTAACTTTTAAATAAGTTGGAGTTAAACTTTTGTTACCTAAATACTTTGCGTTAATCTTCCAATTACCCTGTAGAGAATCATCTATTAAATATTCTGTAGTGGAAAACCCATATTCCTTTTCACGCATAATAACTTCCGCATTATCCTCCAACGTATGTTTCCAAGTATAATATTGACCTCCTGGATTAACAAATTGCAGCTCAAACTCGGCCTCACTATCATTCCATTCAAATACCAATCGAGTTCCCTGAAAATCTTCTTCGGCCACATATAATGATTTAGCTTTCTCAAGGTTTACAACCGCTTCTTTGTTTAGAAAAAATAAATTATTATATTCTCTATTAAATATTGGAGCAAAACCAATAGAATCGTTTATTTTAAGACCACTATCTACCATATAATCATACCTCAAATAGATAGATGCTGCCTGTCTCATACTATTTATATCCCTGTAACTATTGGCCATATCCATGTAGGATTGGGCGTAATTTGGACGAAGCCTTAAGATTTGTTTGTATAGATTATTTGCCATGTCATATCTTCCTTGTTCCTGGTAGATATAGGCTAAGCCTTTCAGTAAAACGGAATTGCCTTTAAGTAGATAGTAAGAGTCATCAATGATCTGATCTGCTAAATCAGGATTCTCTGCGATATCATAAAAATAGGTATAGGCGTCTATAAAATAAAAAGGGGAACTTCTATACATTTTTGAATAGGATTTGTGAACTTCGATAGCCTCTTCATTTGAATCGCTTTGATATAATTTTTTCAAATATGTTGGCCAATTCTCTTTTAATTGTTCTTGAGAAATTAAATTCCCAGAGAAGAAATTATTGCGCAATCTTGCCAAATCAACAGTACCTTTTGGTATAGAGGTACCACTAAAAGTATTAATCACTACCACACCGCCAGCACCGGCGCTACCATACATAGTTGTTGTAGCAAAATTATTTAGAATTGCAATTCGTTTAATACTGCTTACATTAATCCAGATAGGTGCGTCCGTAAAAATTTGACCATCCACATCAAAAATAGCCGCACGTGGTTGCGTTATTGAATTTAAACCACGGATAAAAACCTTTCCGTTAGAAATCGTATTACCTCCCCTGGAAAGTCGTATACTTCCCCCTAAAGTTTGTTCTTCCCCACCTACCAAACCTGTAATATTGGTTAGTTGCCCTTCCAAACTTTGCCCAAGAGCTCCAGAACATGTACCGGAAACCCTTATTCCAGGAAATCGCTGCCTCAAAAGATCAAAAATACAAAGGTTAACAGTGTTGATCTGATCTTCATCTAAGAACCGTACGTTACCGGGTGCTGTATCTGCATTTAAGTATCCGTATGCTGTCCGTATCAATCGTTTATTTATGGGATATTGCATTTCCAGATCTCTCTGGGATAATCTATTACTCCCTAACACCACTACTTCTTCTAATTGCTTCACATCCGGAACCATGGTAAGATTCAAAACTCTAGTAACATCTTCAACCTTTATTTGAACGGCTTTCATACCCTGGTATGTATAATTCAATATATCCCCTACATTTGCTTTGATCCGGTATTTGCCGGCTTCATCTGAAAAGGTATTGCCATTATTGTTTTCAACTTCAATAGCAACATTAGATAAAGGAAGTCGTCCATCGGTAATTTTACCGATTATTGTTTTTTCACCTACCTGTGCAAAACAGATTGCACCTATAAAGTAGAACAGTAAACTAAATTTTTTCATAACATTTTTATTTTAGCTCTATGAAGATAAGAAATAATTCGCTAAAAAATGTATCTACCTACCTTAATTTCAAGCACTTGAGGAAGTATATGTTTTACTAATTTGGTTTTGTTTTGGGAATTAAAATCAATTCTTTTTGTCTGCCGTTCACATATCGAAATCCCTCCTCGCCAAAAAAGCCAGCTTCCTCCAGCATAATCCGAATATCACGCTTCCATTCGGGAATTTCCACGGTCGCATTTAATTCTATAGCGTATACTGTATTCCTGTTTAAGGGATAGTTTTGCCCATCGTCTTTCATGACACCTCCCTGGGAATCCCACATGCCAATCGTTGTTCCCGCCGAATGGCCATACATTCCAAGAGGATGCGTATAAATGGAAGGCCTGAGACCCTGATTTTTGGCATCGGCCAAAGCCTTTGCAAGAATCTCATTTCCGGTTCTCCCTTCTTGCATATTTGCGGTTAAATGATCCTGAACCTGATTTCCTTTTTTTAATGCTTCCTGTAAAAACTTCGGTGGTGCTGTTTCCGTTGGTTTTAATACATAAGCTAATTCCTGGCAATCCGTATTTAATCGCAAATACGTAATCCCAAAATCGCAGTGCAGCAGATCGCCGGGCAGGATGACCATATCTTCAGGCCTTCCTGAAA
>CALZFZ010000156.1 GCA_945786965.1 uncultured Muriicola sp.
CATTCTGAGGTTTGGTTTCAGGATCGTAATCCCAATGGATAAAACCTTTCTTTTCAAAACCCGGGCGCTGCGGGAAATTGAGATTGGCGCGGTCAATAGTGACCCATAATTTTTCGGTCCCCCACACATCCACAAATGCATCGTATACTCTTTGTGTCTGGCGATTATTCCATAGGTGCTGATGATTGTAAACTTCTACCATCCCGGTTCCTGTTAGCTCCTTCATTTGCATTTCTGCCCTTGGAGGCGCATACCAAGTTTCGGGGTCATTGGGATCCTTCTCATCAAACTCCCATAGAAAATCTGCAGTAGCCTTTGCCTGTTCCCTGGAGACCGCATTTTTTATGACGATATATCCATTGTGGATCCAAAATGCCCAATCTTCCTCACTCAGAATTCGCAAGGGTCTTCCGTTTGAACGATCATTCAATTTTATTTTACTGCTAGTGGCTGTTGAAGGGTTGCCAGGAATGTCTTTATGCCCCTTATTTCCCATTTCTACGTTGTACTTAGATCCCATGTCCAATTAATTTATACCAAATAAGTTCGTATTAATTTACAAAATTTTGGGGTTGAGTCTAAGAAATACCCATTCAAAAGACACTTAATACATTCAATGGACAAAAAAACCGCCCCATCTATAAAAGATGGAGCGGTTTTCAACTAAATAACCAACCAAAAAAATTATTGTCTATGCTCTGTGAACCACAAAGGATTCTTATTTCCTCTTTCGAACCACGTTCATTGTCGGATTTTTTGTTTTTACACGCTTCTTGGCAGCCTGTGCAGTACCCGACTTTAAGAACTCTATGTATCCCCTCCCTTGAAATTCGTACACCGTTCCACTATCAGGATGATACAATTCGATGGTTCTGTCATTAATAACGTATAATTCAAAATAATCATTGCCCATAAAGTCGTAGTCGAGTGTTAAAGTTTTGAGCGTTTCATCGTTTTGTACGTCGTATACCTCATAAAACCCTTCATAATCCCATTGTAAACTGTTTAATGAAGTTCCGGGTGCATCAATGGACGACCTGAAATATGTACCCTGATTTCCTTCATAGAACTGTAAGAAATTCTCGTCATCAAAATCGTTCAACGCTCCTGTTTCACTGACCGCTACTTTCTCCCATGCCTGGTATTCCTGTAAAAGAAATTCAATGTTTTCATAAAACAAACGGTCATAATCGAAGTTGCCGCGTTGGTATCCATTAACAAAGTAAGACGTATCGGACCTAGGGTCATATACTTCCAGGGTATTATTATTTACTACAAAAACTTCCAGGAACCAAAGGCCATCAACGTCGTGGTCTACCTCCAGGATGGTGCCTCCGGCATCGTAATATCCCACCGGGATCCCCAGGCCATTCCCGGTTTTACCTATTCCTGCAATATTATTATTGGCATAGAATATCCCATTCTTAAAAGAAATAGTAAAGGCCCGTTGCATAAATGGTATTTCACCGCCTCCCTCAGTTTCATTGATGTCTACATACCACAGATCATAGGATTGGAGAATCTGGTCCGTATTGATTCGCGTATCCTCTACAAATACATCTTCCAATATAACTTCGGTATAACAGCTTGTTGCCAATAGTCCCAGGAAAGTTCCGATACAAAGTAATTTTAATTTTCTCATGGCTATCCATTTTGTGGTTCTTGTTTCAACTAAAACAAGCATCGTGCCATTAGTTGTATATTGTTGTATATCAGCTATTTAATAGATTGTTGATTTTAATTACATTTGAAGTGTTAAGATGACTCGATGAATAAAGAAGTTCAATTTGCTGTATTGGGAGGTGGAAGCTGGGCCACAGCCCTGGTAAAAATGCTAACTGAAAACCTGTCTGATGTAATTTGGTATATGAGGAGCTCAGAAGCCATTGCTTTTATCAAGAAAGAAAAACACAACCCCAATTACCTCACCTCTGTGAAGTTTAACCTGGAGCAGTTAACTCTTACCGATTCCATAGACGATGCGGTAAGTAAGGCCAAGGTTTTAATTTTTGCCATCCCCTCAGCATTTTTGGAAAGTGAGTTGCAAAAACTTTCAGTACCCTTGTCCGATAAAATAATTTTTTCTGCTATTAAGGGTATTGTGCCGGAGACCGGTAAAATTGTAGGGGAACATTTCCATGACAAATATCAGATCCCCTTCGAAAATATTGGCGTCATCACAGGTCCCTGCCATGCCGAAGAGGTGGCATTAGAGCGCTTATCCTATCTCACCATTGCATGCGCTGACGATAAAAAGGCGAAGTTGGTGGCCAAATACCTCAGCAGTGAGTATATCAAAACAAAAATATCGGACGACATTATTGGAACCGAGTATGCAGCCATGCTTAAGAACATTTATGCCCTTGCAGCGGGAATAGCCCACGGTCTTGGCTATGGCGATAATTTTCAAAGTGTGCTTATGAGCAATGCCATCCGTGAAATGAAACGGTATATAGGGCAGGTACATAAAATGAAACGAAATATTAATAATTCGGCCTATCTGGGTGACTTAGTGGTAACCGGGTATTCTACCTTTAGCCGAAACCGGATGTTTGGGAATATGATCGGCAAGGGATATACCGTTAAGAGTGCAATGATGGAAATGAACATGGTAGCCGAGGGCTACTATGCTGCGAAAAGTGCCTATGCCCTTAAAAGCACTTTTAAGAAGAAGGTGCAAACGCCCATTATAGATGCAGTACATGCCGTCCTTTACGAAGGAGAAAACGCCAAAAAAACTTTTAAAGCCCTTACGGATCTCCTAGATTAAAAACATCTAACGTATACTATGGTTAAATCCTATCCAGAGAGAAATTGGAGTGAGATTCTATTTCCAATTCGAGTGTCTCTTTCCATACCCGGATCTTTTCATCATCTGCCTTAAACAATACTTTAAACTCACTTAGAACAACGTCCATAAGATTCCGAACACTATGGATGTCAAAATAAAGTCGGCCGGTTCTTCTAAGAAAAAAGTCCATGGGATTCTGTATCATTTCATACGCCACCCCAAATTGCAATTCGGCAATGGCCATACGCTCTGTGGCACTCTTCCCTTTTACCTTATTATACAGATCTAATACGGTCTCTGTTTGCTTGCCATAATTTGTGACCAAATACCAGGCATCGTATTCAGACAATCCGTCTGATTTTATTTTACCATATACCCCGGCGATATATTTTTCCACATCCTTAAACTTCTTAAAATCATTGCCGCACAGGAGAATTGTATCGGTGGTGCACTCTGGGACATCGATCTCATGATCTTCCTCCATTTTCTTTGCTACCCTGTTTACGACACGTTCTGCCATCTTGCGATACCCTGTGAGTTTTCCCCCGGCAATGCTGATCAATCCGGACTCAGAGGTAAATATCTCGTCTTTACGCGATAATTCAGAAGCCGACTTCCCTTCTTCGTAAATGAGAGGGCGTAACCCTGCCCAGGAAGATTCAATATCATCCATCTCCAGCGATATACTGGGAAACATATTGTTTACCGCAGAAATAAGGTAGATCGCATCGGCCAGATCAGTAGTTACCCGATCTTTGTCCAGGTCGTAATTGGTATCTGTTGTACCCACGTAGGTGATCTTCCCCCTTGGAATAGCAAAAATCATACGCCCATCGGGAACATCGAAATAGACTGATTGTTTAACAGGCAACTTTTTATGGGGGAACACCAGGTGCACTCCTTTGGTTAGATGTAAACGTTTGCCTTTCTTCGAATGGTTAATACTTCGCAGTTCATCTACCCAGGGTCCCGCTGCACTGATCACATATTTGGAATGAATTGCATAGCTCTTGCCAGAAACATGGTCCTTTACCTGAACCCCATGTACCCTTTCATCCTTATAAATAAAATCAGTAACCTCGGCATAATTCAATGCATGTGCCCCATAATGCAGGCTGGTTTTTATATTTTCTATTGTTAAGCGGGCATCGTCCGTTCGGTATTCGGCATAGTATCCCGCTCCTTTTAAAATTTTCTTCGGCAACAAGGGTTCAAGTGCCAGTGCCTCCTTTTTCTCGAGCATTTTTCGTTTATCATCCCCGGAAACCTGTGCTAGAATATCATACACTTTTAGGCCCGCCGATGTGAGCCATTTGCCGTACGAACCACCTTCTATCAAAGGCAAGAGCATCTTTTGAGGGACCACCAGATGAGGTGCCAGCTTATGTACAATAGCGCGTTCGGAGCCCACTTCCTTTACCAGCCAAAAATCGAATTGTTTGAGATAACGCAATCCACCATGTATGAGTTTGGTGGATTTGCTGCTGGTCCCGGAGGCAAAATCGGCCTTTTCGAGCAATGCTACTTTCAATCCCCTGGAAGCTGCGTCCAGGACTATCCCACCGCCTGTGATGCCTCCCCCAATAACCACCAGGTCTAACTCCTCCTGGGTAATTTTTTGAATGGCTTGTTCACGATGCAGATTGGAGAATGTGAGGTCTTTTTTCATTGAAAGAAGTTAAAATGGACTTTCTGCGGCCTTATCCTTTATGGAATTCATATTCCCGTTCTACCTTGCAGATCCGGAGCTTGTACCATTGGTACCATTCTTCCTTTCCCTTTTTTTGGGCAATTAAATGGGCGGCATTATTCTTCCACTGCACAATATCTTCCAATCCCTGCCAATAACTTACCGTAATCCCTAATTCATTTCGTGCGGTTTCAAACCCCAGAAAGCCTGGTTGCTTTGAGGCCAAAGCTTCCATTTCCCTGGCCATTTGCTCATATCCACTTCCAACATTTGTCCTGATGGTTGTAAATATGACCGCGTAATAAGGTTCTAATTCTTTCATTGGATAAAGTCTTTTTCCAAAAAATACTCCACCAGTGCTTCTTTCATTAAAACAGACTGTTCCCCTGCTTTGAGCGAGGGCAAATGCTCTTTGATGCGGTAATGGGGCCAGCCTTCCTCATCAAAATACTCAAATTCATAATATCCATAGGGCTCCAACAGTCGGCAGACCGCAATGTGCATCAAATTGATCTTTTCGTCCTTTTTGTAGGTTTTATGATATTGTCCGAGTTCCTGTACCCCCACCAAGTAGATGATCGCATCCAATTCTAAAGGATCCCCATCTGAAAACTGTGCTGATAGTTTTTCTACCAAAACAGACCAACGTTCCTTTAGTTCTGTATCTCTGGACATAAATGTTTATCTTACTTCTTAATTGATTTGACCTGGGGCTCTCATGATTATGGGATCAAAGGTACAAATCAATGTCTTATATTTGTATAAAACACCGTGCTTTGAGTTTTATAGACATTGTACTGGGATTGTTACTGCTTTACGGCTTTTTTAAAGGAATACAAAACGGTCTTTTCGTAGAGTTAGCTTCTATAATTGCACTCATCGGGGGTTTGTATGGGGCTATCCATTTTTCGTATATCATTGGGGATTATCTCGCTGCTAAAATGGAATGGAATGAACGTTATATAAGCCTTATTTCATTTCTTGTTACTTTTTTTACCATTGTAATCCTGGTGATCCTGGCCGGCAGATTGCTGACCAAAATAGCCGAATTTGCAATGTTAAGTTTTATAAATAAAATTGCCGGGGGAATTTTCGGGATGCTTAAGGTTGCTATTATCCTTGGAGCGTTTCTGATATTTTTTGATAGCATTAATAAGAGTGTAAAATTTATCAATGAGGATTCGAAGTCGAATTCTTTCTTATACGAACCTATAAAGGATATAGGGGCGCTGGTTTTTAGCAAGGTAATTGTTCAGGAAGATGCTGCTGAGCAAGAGTAGCCTATATCCCCGTGCGAATTAGTACAATCCATTAAAAAACTTCAATTGTGCGCTAATTCTTACAAAATGTGTATTTCATCGAATAAATTTTTCTAATTACCCCCGTATTAAGTTGATTTTAGTACTTTACCATACTTAGTTCTTTTTAGAATTAAGGAGATACGAGAACTCCCCCCATTCTTCTCTACCTACTTACAAGTAAAACACTATATGAAAATAAGGCTGCATTCTGCATTCTTGGTGGTATTTGTATTGTTGGTAGCCTCCTGTAATAAAGAGTCTGTTGCTGATGCGGTGTATCCTGTTTCGGTGAACGCGGTTGAGGTAGAACAAGAATTACTGGGCATCGTAAATGTACATAGAAGTTCCCTTGGGTTACCGTCCTTGGAGTTCAGTGAACAGGCCTACGAACAAGCCAATCTGCATACCGATTATATGATCGCCAAGGGAGATCTTAGCCATGATAATTTTAGTGCACGGGCTTCCAGCCTAGCAGCAAAAACGAATGCCAAACAAGTAGCTGAAAATGTGGCCAAGGATTACCCCACGGCAGCTCAAACCTTCCAAGGCTGGTTAGATAGCCCCAATCATAAAGATACCATGGAAGCCGATTTTACCCATACGGCGATAAGTGTAAAAAAAGATAGTAACGGCACCTTTTTTTATACACAGCTCTTCTATAAATAGGCCTGCATAAAGCCATTTTCTTTTCTTATTTTTGATATTACAACGAAATTGCCATTTCTTTATGGTAATATCAAGACCTTTTGCCATGGCTATACAACCCCCTTTTAATCTCCATCAATGGATCAAGGAGAACAGAGATACCTTGAAACCCCCTGTTGGAAATAAAAACCTCTACAAAGAGGCAGGAGATTATATTGTCATGATCGTTGCCGGGCCCAATGCCAGGAAAGATTATCATTTTAATGAAACGGAAGAACTATTTTATCAGATAGAGGGAAACATTGAGGTACATATCCAGGAAGATGGTCAGAAAAAAACGTTTAAATTAGGTCCCGGAGATATGTATCTGCATCCGGCCAAAGTACCGCATTCGCCTGTTAGACATGAAGGTTCTATTGGTTTGGTGATAGAACGTAAACGGGCCGATCTGGATGCTAAGGACGGGTTGCTATGGTTTTGCGATACTTGCAACCATAAATTGTACGAAGCTTACTTTACGCTCGAGGACATTGAAAAAGACTTTTTAAAGCATTTTGAACATTTTTATGGCTCCGAAGCATTGCGAACCTGCGATACCTGTGGTACAGTCATGGAGGTAGATCCCCGTTTTATTGCAGAAAGGAATTGAAACCCAAAGGTTTAATTAAAGCGATCAATAACTGCATTTTTTATGAATTCTATAACTGATATCCTTATAGGTCTTATCATCATCTTGCACCTTTATTTCTTATGGCTGGAAATGTTTGCCTGGACAACTAGGGCGAGAAAGGTCTTCCGTAATTTTCATCCCGATCTTTTTGAACCCACTAAAACCATGGCTGCGAATCAAGGGCTGTATAATGGGTTCCTTGCTGCCGGACTCTTTTGGACCTTTTTTATTGAGGATCCCCATTGGAGATTTTACATTGCTGTCTTCTTTTTAAGTTGTGTTCTTATTGCAGGCTGTTACGGGGCCTATTCCATATCAAAAAAGATATTTTTTGTACAGGCACTCCCTGCACTTATTGCGCTCATTCTGCTCCATATACGTTAAGGAATTCCTGCGAAGGGATTTGTTAAAACAAGCTAAGAAAAGATCGAATTATTCGTAGCTTTGTGGAAAATATAACAATCATCAATAAAAAAGTTATAAAATGATCACAACTGCTGTTGATACCGGGATACAAAAAGCGCTACAAGCGCTGGGAATAAAAGAGATCAATGAAGGAACCTCTACTGGGTCCAAATTCTTTGCATCTGGCGAAACCATCGATTCTTATTCCCCTGTAGACGGGGCCCTCATTGCAAAAGTTAAAACAACTTCCAGAGCAGATTATGATAGGGTTATGGAGACCGCTACCAATGCCTTTAAAGAATGGCGTTTAAAACCCGCCCCGCAAAGAGGGGAAATTGTTCGACAGTTTGGGTTGCGTTTGCGCGAATTAAAAGAACCTCTTGGGAAATTGGTTTCTTATGAAATGGGGAAATCGTATCAGGAAGGTTTGGGTGAAGTACAGGAAATGATAGATATCTGTGATTTTGCGGTTGGCTTGTCCCGACAGTTGCACGGCTTAACTATGCACTCAGAACGTCCCGGCCATCGGATGTACGAACAATACCATCCACTTGGTGCGGTGGGTATCATTTCTGCTTTTAATTTCCCGGTTGCAGTTTGGGCATGGAATACGGCACTGGCTTGGGTATGTGGCGATGTTTGTATTTGGAAACCTTCCGAAAAAACACCCCTTTGTGGAATTGCCTGCCAAAATATAGCTGCTGAGGTCTTTAAGGCCAACAACCTTCCCGAAGGAATTTCCTGTTTAATAAATGGGGATTATCGTGTTGGGGAATATATGACACAAGATCCCAGAATACCCTTGATCTCTGCTACAGGTTCTATTCGTATGGGCAAGATTGTAGCTCAGGCCGTTGCGGCAAGACTAGGCAGATCCCTGTTAGAACTTGGTGGGAACAATGCCATTATTGTTACACCCGATGCCGATATTAAAATGACGGTTATAGGGGCTGTCTTTGGAGCTGTAGGTACTGCCGGGCAACGATGTACTTCTACAAGACGGCTCATTATACACGAATCTATTTATGACCAGGTAAAAAATGCCGTTGTGGATGCTTATGGACAATTACGCATTGGGAATCCGTTGGACGAATCGAATCATGTAGGACCCCTTATTGATACCGATGCTGTTGCGGCATATAAGAATGCCCTTGAAAGCGTTGTAGATCAAGGCGGAAGGCTTATTGTAGAAGGAGGCGTACTGCAAGGCTCAGGTTATGAAAGTGGTTGTTATGTAAAACCCGCCATTGCCGAAGCTAAAAATTCTTTTGAAATTGTGCAGCACGAAACCTTCGCACCTATCTTATACCTATTGAAATATTCAGGGGAAGTAGAAAATGCAATCGCCATTCAAAATGGCGTCGTTCAGGGGCTCTCTTCGGCCATCATGACGAGTAATCTGCGTGAAGCGGAACAATTTTTGGCCGTTTCCGGCAGTGATTGTGGTATTGCCAATGTGAACATTGGTACTTCCGGGGCGGAAATAGGTGGTGCTTTTGGAGGTGAGAAGGAGACTGGCGGAGGTCGGGAATCAGGCTCCGATGCCTGGAAGGTGTACATGCGCCGGCAAACGAATACTATCAATTATACCAGGGAGCTACCCTTAGCCCAGGGAATTAAATTCGACCTGTAACAACAAGAATAATTACTATATCCCTCATTATTTGCGGCTTGATCATTAATGGTCAAGCCGTTTTTTGTAGGATTATCTATAAGAATATTACTGATTTTTTAATATCTTGTAAGGGAAACACCTAACCATTTCTTCAATGTCTAAAAGAACAACCAACATTATTGGAATTATAATAACAATTATTGCAGGCACCTATTTTTATATTATGTACTGCAGCGAATGTATCTAGTGGCTCGTGCAATTCCCAAAACTTTTTTAAACTCAGAGAATCACACGGGTACATCAAACTAATCGAACGTTTAATCCTTAAAACAAAACTACAATGGATTTGGAATATATGAATATTTGGTGCTGGGTCATCCCATTAGCCGTAGGGCTTATTTGTGGCTTTTTTGGTTACTTAATAGGCCGGGGAAGTAACCCAACTGTAGATCATGATAAAGAAATTAATGCCCTTAAAGAGCATAATACGAAGTTGGAAGCCGATCTTGCCAAATGCAATCAGAAACTAGTGGCTGGTTCTTCACTGGCTCCTGATAAGGCTAAGGAATTTAATGCCACTGCAGCTAAAAAAGCCTTGGGCAAATCCGTAAAAAAAGACGATCTGAGACTAGTTGAGGGCATCGGTCCTAAAATACAGGGCCTCTTCCACAACTATGAGATCAAGACTTGGAAAGCTCTCTCAGAAACATCGGTATCTAAATGCCAGGAAGTATTGGATTCCGGCGGAGACCGATACAAAGTCCATGACCCGGCCTCATGGCCAATGCAGGCTAAAATGGCCTATGAAGGAAAATGGAAGGAACTGGCCAAATGGCAGGACGAGCATAAACATGGCAAATTATAAGGAATTAAAAACAGGTTCCATGGAACCTGTTTTTTTTTATAGTCTTCCGTTGGCCTGCACCCAACTGAAGTGATATTGATCTTCTGGGAATTTCATTCGTTCCGAAATACGTTGTAAGCGTTCTGGAAGTTTCATAAGATAGTCTCTGGCTTTTTCCGCATCCGAAGAAAGACTTCTGAGCGTCCCAAGATCCCAATACGAATTTAGTTTCTTTAAAATCTCAATATAATCCTGTGCTGTGTAAACCCCTAAACGTTGTGCGCAATTAGAAAAGTTTTCGAATGCGCTCCCTATATTGCCTCCTGATTCCCTTAAAAAGTGCGCCGGCATTACAATTTTATGTTTCATCATTTCTGCAAAGGCCAGTATCAACCCATTTGGATCATGTCCTAAAATGATTTTTACGAATTCCCTGTAAGCCAAATGATGTCGCATTTCATCTCCTGCAATAATAGTACACATTTTGGCGAGGAGGGTATTTCCTTTTTTCTTTGCCATTTGCCCAACGCGTTTGTGTGAAATGTTGGTTGCCAATTCCTGGAAAGTTGTATACACAAAGTTCTTGTAAGGATCCCTGTCGGTTCCAATATCAAACCCGTCAGCAATCAAGTGCTGCGTAGAAATCTCAACTTCGCGCATATTCACCCTACCCGAGAGGTACAAATATTTATTAAGTACATCGCCATGACGGTTCTCTTCTGCGGTCCATGCCCTTACCCATCTGGACCATCCATTGTTTTCCTTAGCATGCTGGTTAACCCCTTCCACATCCATAAGCCAGGATTCATAGGTAGGCAGCGCTTCTTCCGTTATTGTATCCGCTACCAAGGTAACCCAGAAATCGTACCCAAGTTCTTTGGCTTCTTCCCGGATCTGTTCTATCGCATCGAAAAAACCTTCAGATTGGGAATCCGGTAAAAAATCTGATGGCTGCCAGATTTCATTAACAGGTATAAGGTAATCATCCATAAACCCAGCCACTTTAGGTTCAATCGCGTCCATTACTTCAAGTCGTATGTTTTTCATTTTTTAAGGTTTGCATTACAAAGAACGCTAATATAAAAAGGAAACCGTATTAAAAGAATACCAATTTTTAGTTTCTGCCATTCTCTGCCGGGTAAAATGTATGCACGGGATCGCTCTGCCAGAACTCTTTTGTATCGGCATCAATAATGGTCAGGGGTCCTTTATAAGCGGCGGCTGTATCTATGTTCCATACATTGGCAGCCCTATGGGGAACAGACTTTCCTATCTTACTCAGGGGGGTGTGTCCTATATAGATCTCCTTATAATGTAACAGGCGTTTGGGGTAGAAAATACTGTCTTTTTTTAATTGGGGATCTAATGACAAAGCTAATTCCCACAAGGTGCGGTCCCAATAAAAGGTTTTGGAAAAATATTCAAAATCTACGCCTTTAAGATTCGTAAATCCTGCATGAACAAACAGTCGCTGATGTGCATCCAGATGATAGTTAAGCAAACCTTCATAAAAAATTTGATGCCTATCCATTACCTCGGCTCCGGCAGCCAAATAGGAATCCATAGAAGCTTGTCCGCCGTGCATAAGCCACAGGGGATTGTGGTCCTTTGTTTTTAACCAGTTATAACATAATTCATCGTGGTTTCCCCTAAGCCAAATGCACTTATGAGTGGTATTTAGTTGCATTAAAAAATTTATGGTCTTAACGGCATCACTCCAACCATCAACATAATCTCCCAAAAAAATAAGGGTGTCACTCGGTGTAACCCCTGCACGATCCAGAACCTGTTCTAATGCTTTTACCCCTGAATGGATGTCTCCAATAACCAATGTTCTCATGCCACAAAAATCGGAATTATTGTACAAAAAAAACTGCATTCACTGTTTTAAAAACTTAAACATTACTTTGGCTTGCTATGGAATATAATTTAACATGGACTATATTGCCGAAATATTTTGTAGTACTTTGTAATTGTCTGTATTTAGAGGTTAGTTACTATGCCAGCGAAACATATTTATTGTATCGGAGAACTGCTAATAGATTTCGTTGCGGAAAGGCAGGGAGCCGATTTATCCAAAGCAACTGAATTTATTAAGAAAGCCGGAGGGGCCCCTGCCAATGTAGCCTGCGCCATAGCCAAATTAGGTGGGAAAAGTGCATTTATCGGCTGTGTAGGCAAAGACCCTTTTGGAACTTTTTTATTGAATACCCTGGAAGCAAATGACGTAGATATAAGCCTTGCACAACGATCCGATACTTTTACAACCTTAGCCTTCGTTTCCCTTGCAGAAAACGGTGAACGCGACTTTGTATTTTCCAGAGGTGCCGATAAGGACCTGGAATACGATTCTTCAGTTAAAATGGCCTTTAAGGATAATATGATTCATCTTGGAGCAGCAACAGCCCTTTTAGGAGGCCCCCTTGAAAAAGCATATGGACATTATCTTTTCGATGCACTTACAGAAAATGCTTTTATCAGTTTTGATCCGAATTTTAGGGGCGACCTTTGGAAAAATAAGGAATCGGTTTTTCTAAAAAAATGCTTGCCCTATATTGAAAAGTCTCATTTATGCAAGTTTAGCCTGGAAGAGGCTCAATTGTTATCAAAAAAGACCGGGATTAAAGAAGCATGCGCTTATTTGCACAATTTAGGGACTCCGATCATTACCGTTACCCTGGGTTCCGAAGGTACTTTTGTTAGTACTAAAACCATGCAACGAACCATTCCAAGTATTTCTGTAACTCCGGTAGATACAACGGGTGCAGGCGATGCGTTTATTGGATGCTTGCTGCAACAAATTGCCACACTTCCTAAAAGTTCCATGCTTTTGGAAGATGATAATTTACTCATGGAAATGGTGGAGAAAGCCAATAGGGCCGGAGCGTTTACTACTACAGGGTACGGTGCCATAGAATCCTTGCCTGATCAAAAACAATTATACGAATTTAAATGAATCAAGCTGCCCTACACAGGATGCTTGCCGAGGGAGTTTTGAAAAACCCAAAAAAAGCAAGCCCGGAGAAATTATTTGAGTTGCGCTTAACGACCAATCTTGGGCTTATCAAAGAACTCTTTACTAAGCTGTATCCGAAAGAATTGCATCCTAAATCTTTCGAAAAATTAATCGATTTGCTCCCGGCTTTGTTTAAGACCCGTTCTGAAGAACTAAAACATCAGGACCTGCTTCTGTTAAAAAAAGGAGCTTGGTACCAATCGCAAAAAATGGTGGGCATGCAATTGTATGTAGATCTTTTTAATAAGGATCTAAAAGGGGTAGAAGCTAAGATTCCTTATTTTAAAAAATTAGGTATAAATCTTTTGCATCTAATGCCCATTACAACGAGGCCGAAAGGAGAAAACGATGGTGGGTATGCCGTAAACAGTTATACAGCAGTTGATAAACGCTTTGGCACACAAAAAGATCTGCTGGAATTAACGGCAAAACTCCGGGCCAATAATATATTTCTGATGCTCGATTTTGTAGTGAATCATACATCGGAGGAGTATCCTTGGGCCAAAAAAGCCCTTGCCGGCAGTGTAAAATACCAGGGCTATTACCATATGTTTCCGGACAGGAATATCCCCGATGCCTTTGAAGCTACTTTACCGGAGGTGTTCCCAACTACCTCTCCGGGTAACTTTACCTACAGGAAAGAGATAGACCGTTGGGTAATGACCGTTTTCAATACATATCAGTGGGATCTAAATTACTCCAACCCTCAGGTATTTATGGAAATGCTTTCCAACCTTATAGCCATGGTAAATGCGGGTGTAGACGTAGTTCGGTTCGATGCCTTAGCATTTCTTTGGAAAAAGATCGGTACCATTTCTCAAAATCTCCCGGAGGCACATTTACTCATTGCCTTGTTCCGTATGTGTTTGCAAACCGTTGCCCCAGGGGTCATTTTATTGGCAGAGGCCATTGTGGCTCCCAGAGATATTGTAAAATATTTCGGCGAAGGAAATTTACAGGGGAATGAGTGTGAAGTTGCCTATAATGCCTCCTTAATGGCCCTTCTGTGGAATTCAATAGCTACCAAAAAGACATTACTTTTATACAAAAGCCTCAAGAGTATTCCGCAAAAACCCAAGGAGACTACCTGGATAAACTATCTCAGATGCCATGACGATATAGGGCTTGGGTTCGAAAATCAGCATATCTATGAAATTGGGTGGGACGCCGATATGCATCGCAGATTTTTACTGGATTATTACTGTCAGGTATTAGACTGGAGCCCCGCTACAGGATATGTTTTCATGCACAATCCCAAAACCGGTGACGGGAGAATTACAGGAAGTTGCGCTTCCCTGGCTGGCTTGGAAAAAGCCCTTAGCACAAAGAACCAAAATGCCATACAGCAAGCGATCGATAAAATCATCATGCTGCATAGTATCATTTTGTCCTATGGGGGCATCCCTTTGATTTATGCCGGGGATGAATTGGGAACACTCAATGATTATTCCTATTTAAATGATACCCATAAAAAAGAGGACAGCCGATGGGTAAACAGACCCGGTCATGATTGGAATGCCGTTAAAACCTTATCTCAGAAGGAAAAATACCCTTCCGTTATTTTCCATGCCCTTAAATGGCTTATTGGCCTGCGCAAGAAATTAGGGGTTTTGGCAGATAGCAATAATACGATGCTTCATGAAACAAATAATCCCCATGTACTCATCTATGAACGAACGGGCATTAAGGATGCAGGGGTCCTCGTATTGTGCAATTTTGATGAGCATCCTCAAGTTATAGATGGCAGTATCCTGAATCAGTTATGCTATCTTAAAAATGGTGCTATGCAGGATATCGTATCCTCCAAGACCATTAGCCTGAACAGTGGATTGGTGCAATTGGATCCGTACCAGTTCTTTTGGTTGATGAAAGCTTAGCTGTATTTCACCTTACGTAAGATCCGCAGCGATTCTTTGAGACTAGTATATACATCTTCATAACGGTTTTTCAAAAGCCCTCTCGCCTTTTCCATTTCCTCTTTGGCTTCCTCAAATCCGTTTAGATAGCAAATGAGATAGGTGCCCGGGAGATGAGACAGGTCATCCATTTCTGCCGGGCTTAACCCGATGTTCTTTTCCAATTTACGGGTCAGTGCATTGTTGGCATTGTAAATATGGTACAGTGTTTTACGTTCGTATTGGGGAGGTTCAAAAATGAGATCGCTTGTCATTTGATAGGTACCGTTATGAAAGAACGTGATCCCAACTTTCTCCAGAGGGTAATACTTCTGTTCCTTCCCCAGCCCTAATTGTACGTATTCAATAATATTAAAGGTGTCTTCATCAAGTTCTATGGAAATCTCATCGAGGGCGGAATAAAAAAGTTTTACTTGCTCATTGATCAGTTCAATATCAACCCTCGAATAGTAGGTTTCCTTTTTCACTATTTTTTTATTCCCTGCCCAGCAGATCACAAATTGTTCTTTGAAAACCTTATAGCTACTGGTTAGATCTTTGTGGCGGTTATTGATAAAGTCTATGACACCATCTAGGGTCAGCTCAATATTGTTTCGTGCATGCTTTTCAATAGTAGCAACGATTTTGGAATTTATATCCTTTAATTGGATATCGAACGCCTTTGGCATACTTATGCTCCCTTCACGAAAGAAAACAGCCCCCCCGTAATATTTCCAGATATTCTTGCGCAAGGCACAAACCTTTCCATTTGACCTGATCGTTACAAGGCCTACTACCTTTCCTTCAGGTAAATGGGGAAAAGGAATATTTTCATAGGAAATTAAGGGCGGGTTATCCAGATAGGCATTAACCAGGTTTTGGATTTTACTGTCATCGAAGAAATCGACCCCTACGATCTTATTGTCCTCATCTTCTACCCCAACAACAATAAATGAATTATTCTTGGGATTGCTATTGGCCATTGCACAAACATGTTTTAAGAACTTGGCTTTGCCTTCTCTTTGACCAATATCGATAAATCGTTTCTTGTCATAAAAACTATTCTCGTCGTTATGAGCCAGGAGGTTTTTTACCAAAAGGCGTTTATTGATCATAGGTTCTTTTTCACTAGCGTACTACTCGCCTGGGCTGTGGGCATCACCACCAGATCGGCAATATTTACATGGTAGGGTCTGGTTACCACAAAATAAATGATGTCTGCGATGTCTTCTGGTTTCAGGGGTTGATATCCCTGGTACACCTTTTTCGCGCGCTCTTGGTTGCCTTTAAAACGGACCTCACTAAATTCGGTTTCTACAAGTCCCGGGTTTACTGCTCCAACCCGTATGCCATACTGGTTAAGGTCCAGACGCATCCCCTGATTCAAGGCATCTACGGCATGCTTGCTGGCACAATAGACATTTCCGCTGGGGTATACTTCCTTGCCGGCAGTTGATCCTATGTTAATGATATGTCCCGCGTTTTTCTTGACCATTTTGGGGAGTATGGCCCTTGAAACATATAACAAGCCCTTCACATTAATATCGAGCATGGCATCCCAGTCGTCCAGGCTACCACTTTGAATTGGATCCATGCCATGGGCGTTCCCGGCATTATTGATCAGGATGTCGATATTGGAGAATTCTGCCGGGAGCGTAGTAACGGCTTCCATTACCGCATCTCTGTCTCGAATGTCAAAGTTGAGGGAATGAACCTTGGTCAGGTCACTCAACTCTGTAGACAATGCATCGAGTCTTTCTTGCCTTCTCCCGCATAAGACCAGGCCAATTCCTTTTACTGCAAAGAGCCTGGCCGTTGCTTCCCCAATACCACTGGTGGCGCCTGTAATAAATGCTATTTTCTTCATAGGTAGTTATATCAGATGTTCTTATGGGACCTTATGCCCCTGGGATGCTGTTAACAACGTAAACCAATCTTCAAGTTCCAAATTAATTTCAGTGGC
>CALZFZ010000157.1 GCA_945786965.1 uncultured Muriicola sp.
GGCTTTATCAATGTAAGAAGTTGTTCTACTATGGTGCCCACACCATTAAAATGGCCCTCCCTGAATGCTCCTTCCATGGCCTTGTCCAAGCCTTCAAAATCATATTCCTTTGAGATTAAATTGTTCTTGTACATTTCAGATATAGAAGGAGCAAAAATGATAAGTTCCTCGCTAAAACTTTTTAATAGTCTGAGATCGGCTTCCAGCGTATTTGGATATTTTTTTAAGTCGGCCGGATTATTAAATTGGGTGGGATTCACAAAAATGCTTACCACTACTACATCATTATCCGAAACAGCCTTTTGAACAAGGCTAAGATGCCCCTGATGAAGAGCACCCATTGTGGGCACCAAACCCAGTGTATTATTTTCTGTAGTTCGTAGGCCAAGATGCAATTTTAATTCCTTCTTGTCATGTAATACCTGCATACTCCATTTTAAAAGCGAGCAAACTTACTATAATTACGGCTAATCTGTATAATTTTCGTAATTTTGCAGCTACGTTTCTGCGATAAATAAAAAAAACCTGTATGAATGGTAAAAAGATATTGTTTGTATCTTCAGAATTAGTGCCCTACTTACCAGAGAATGAAGTTTCCTTAATGTCTTATGAAGCACCAAGAATGGTGAATAGCAAAGGAGGTCAAATACGTATTTTTATGCCGCGTTATGGCAATATTAATGAACGTAGACATCAGCTTCATGAAGTTATTAGGCTGTCTGGGATGAATCTTGTGATCAATGATATGGATATGCCATTGATCATCAAAGTTGCTTCGATACCTCGGGAGCGCATCCAAGTCTATTTTATAGACAATGAAGAGTATTTTAAAAGAAAAGCAACTTTCACCGATGAAAACGGACAAATGTTCGCAGACAATGACGAACGAGCCATATTCTTTGCGAAAGGAGTTGTAGAGACGGTTAAAAAACTGAACTGGACTCCGGACATTATTCATGTTCATGGATGGATGGCATCCCTGCTGCCTTTGTATTTAAGGCAATATTATGCTGATGAGCCTCTTTTTGCTGATAGTAAAATTGTCACTTCGGTTTATGGAAAAAGCTTTGAAGGTAGCTTAGACAAGGAAATTTATAACAAAATAGCTTTTGATGGAATACCGGAAGAAGCAATATCTCTTTTAAAAGAACCCACCTATAATAATATGTTAAAAGTGGGGGTTAATTTTTCAGATGCCATTATTTTAGCCGCTGAAGGAATTCCTGAAGAATTACAGGAATATATTACCAACCTCCAAAAACCTGTGTTGCCATATGTTTCTTTGCAAGAATTTGAAGAAGCTTATGCTAATTTTTATAACACTGAAGTTTTAAATTAAGTTCCATGCAATTTTTATTTAGAAGAACAATACCTTTCATAATAGGGATTCTTTTTGTAATCCCATTTGTTTCCTGTGAGGAGGATGTTACTACCATTGGTAATGGTGTTATTGATGGTGATCCTTTTGTAAGCAGTAAAGCCGTTTATGATGTTTTTGCTTTCAATAAGAAGATAGAAGCAGTTCAAACGAATAAGCTCCCCGTTTACCAAATAGGCGTTTTTAATGATCCTATTTTCGGGAGAACCACTGCGAGTATAACATCGCAGGTTTCATTGCCGGGAGGTACCGGGAACCCGACATTCGGAACCTATTCCCAAATAACAGAAAATGATGCCGATACCGATGAGAACGAATCTACTATAGAAGAAAATGAAACTGTAACCGAGGTTATTCTATATATACCCTATTTGCGGAATAATAGGGCTGATTCTGATCTGGATGGTGTGGCCGATGAATTTGATGTAGATCCTTTCGACTCTAACAGTGACAGTGACGGGGATGGACTCACAGACAATCAGGAACGATTGGCAGGTTCTGACCCTTTGAACGAAGATACTGATGGTGATGGTATTCTGGATGCTGAAGACGATAGCACCCTGGGAAACCGTTTTCCGGTAAAACGAGATCTGGATAGTATCTACGGGAATCGCGAAGCTCCCTTTACATTTAAAGTAGAACGTTCTACTTTTTTCTTGCGGGATTTGGATCCCAATACTAATTTTCTGGAGGCTCAGGAATATTATTCTAACCAGGAATTTTCACCGTCTTTTGTTTCAGATGTTTTGTTTGAGGGTCCTGTTCAAATTAGTAATGAGCAAACGCTGATTTTTAAAGAAGATGACCCGGATACTGAAGAGGATGAATCTCTGGATGCACCACAAGTTATAGAACCGGGGATCAGAGTACCCCTGGACGCAGCTTTTTTTCAAGCGAACATTTTAAATAAGGAAGGGAAATTTGAATTGATCAGTAATTCCAACTTCAAAGATTTTTTCAGGGGAATTCATATGTCTATTACCCCTATTACAGACGACATTATGCTTTTATTAGACCTTAGAAGCGCAAGCATTTCAATAGCGTATGAATATGACCAGGTAGTTGATGGTGATGTTGAAAAAGCCGAGCGCCAATTCAACTTGAACCTCTTAACAGGGCAAGGGAACACACCTATTCAGGGAAATGCGGTAAATACACTTCTTAGTGATGCTTATCCTCCAGAAGTAACAGATAAATTAGATACCGGAGTAAATGCCGATAAAATTTATCTCAAAGGGGCGGCCGGTTCCTTTACAGAAATAAAGTTGTTTGATGCAAACAATGGTGAGGAGTTGATCAATGAAATTAAATCCAATAATTGGATAATTAATGAAGCAAACCTTGTTTTTTATGTCGACAGGGAAACGTTAGACGCAGCTGGGTCTGTCCCGGAACCACCAAGACTATATTTGTACAATGCTGAGAACAGAAATCCCTTGTATAATATTGTGACCGAAAACTCTGTTGCGGACACGCGTTTTGGCGTTTACCTGGATTATGATGGCTTTTTGGAAGAAGACAATGACCAGGGAATAAAATACACCGTTCGCATCACAGATCATATCAATAATATGATCATTCGGGATTCAGTAAATGCTACTTTGGGCCTGACTATTACCCCAGACCTCAGAATTTCGGGCACTGCCAGAGCAATGTTGGCGGGTAGTTTAGAAAAAAGCCTGCCGGTTGCAGCAAACCTAACTCCGCTAAGTACAATTCTTTTTGGCAGTAGTGCTGTCGTGCCTGAGGATAAAAAGTTGAAACTTGAGCTTTTCTACACTGAAACCAATTAAAAGTTTAAAAAGAATACCACTAAAGGATAATTCGCGTTATACAACCAATAAAACTGTATAATGTAACTTACTTCTTGTAAATTTACGCAGCTTTAAAAAATTAAAATAAATTTGATCTTTTATGTGTGGAATAGTCGGATATATTGGTTATAGGGAAGCTTATCCAATCATAATGAAAGGCTTGCAACGCCTTGAATACAGAGGCTATGACAGCGCCGGTATTGCACTTTATGACGGGAATCAGATCTACCTTTCCAAAACCAAAGGGAAAGTAGAAGATCTTAAAAATAAATCTGAAAGTCAGATTCCATTAAATGGTAGCCTGGGAATAGGCCATACTCGTTGGGCAACTCACGGGGTTCCAAATGATGTGAATTCGCATCCACACTATTCAAATTCTGGAGATCTGGTTATCATTCATAATGGGATTATAGAGAATTACGAATCAATAAAAACCGAATTAATTAAAAGGGGCTACGTATTTGAGTCCGATACTGATACCGAGGTTTTGGTGAACCTTATTGAGGAAGTTAAAAAGAAAGAAAACGTTTTACTGGGGCATGCCGTTCAAATTGCCCTTAACCAGGTAGTAGGAGCCTATGCAATTGCCGTTTTCGACAAACAAAAACCAGACGAAATTGTAGTAGCCAAACTGGGGAGTCCCCTGGCCATAGGAATTGGTGACAAAGAGTTTTTCATAGCGTCAGATGCATCTCCTTTTATAGAGTTTACAAACAATGCTGTATACCTTGAAGATGAAGAAATGGCGATTATCAGACTAGGGAAAGAGATAAAATTACGCAAGATAAAAGACGATGCGATCGCGTATCCCATGATCCAGGAACTTCAACTTAACCTGGAAGAGATTGAAAAAGGTGGCTATGATCATTTTATGTTGAAAGAGATCTATGAGCAACCCCGTGCCATAAAGGATACGTATAGGGGTAGGTTATTGGTAGACCAGGGACTAATCAAAATGTCCGGGATAGATCAAAACCTCGAGAAATTTATGAATGCCCAAAGGATCATAATTGTGGCATGTGGTACTTCCTGGCATGCAGGACTGGTAGCCGAGTATATTTTTGAAGATTTGGCCAGAATACCTGTTGAGGTAGAATACGCTTCAGAATTCAGATATCGTAATCCGGTGATTACAAGCAAAGATGTGGTCATTGCCATCTCACAATCTGGGGAAACAGCAGATACACTGGCGGCAATAAAACTGGCCAAAGAAAGAGGTGCGTTTGTATTTGGTGTCTGCAACGTGGTAGGGTCCTCCATCGCAAGGGAAACCAATGCCGGAGCCTATACACATGCAGGACCGGAAATTGGAGTAGCATCTACCAAGGCGTTTACTACTCAGATCACTATTCTTACCTTAATTGCGCTTAAACTAGCCAAAGCCAAAGGAGAATTTTCTGAATCCAGGTTTCACGAATACCTTACAGAACTAGAAAACATACCTGCCAAAGTTTCTAAGGCACTAGAGGCCAATCCGTTGGTAGAAATAATTGCCGATGTCTATAAGGATTCTGAGAATTGCCTCTATCTGGGACGGGGTTATAATTTCCCTGTTGCTTTGGAAGGGGCCTTAAAATTAAAAGAGATAAGTTATATTCATGCCGAAGGGTATCCAGCTGCAGAAATGAAGCATGGACCTATAGCCCTTATAGATGAACATATGCCGGTAATCGTGATTGCCACTAAAAAAGGGCATTACGAAAAGGTTGTCAGTAATATTCAGGAAATAAAAACTCGAAAAGGCAAGATCATAGCCATAGTAACTGAAGGCGATGACCAGGTCAGGGATTTGGCAGATCACGTCATTGAAGTTCCGGAGACCTTCGAGAGCCTCACACCCTTGCTTACCACCATACCTTTGCAGTTATTATCGTACCATATTGCTGTGATGCGGGGATGTAACGTTGATCAACCCCGTAATCTCGCTAAATCGGTAACGGTTGAATAAATATTCTTCCAAGGACTATTTTATTTAAGTTTCAACACTACCTTTTTTATCCAAAATATTTAAGGGCGTATGTTAGTTTAGTCGGTTAATATTTGAAGACTAAGCCTGTATGCCTTCATTGAATTTCAACTGCTGTTTTTAAAGCAAACAGGACTTCACTCATTTTAATCGTGCACGTATTTCAGATTGTCAGGTTGGTAATAAATACTATTAATATTTTTCATATTAATATTATGCATGCATAATTTTGATAAATTAATATTATTAGATTAAAAAAATCTGTAAATTGTCCGGAATTACTAAGCTAATAACCAATGAGAACAAAACTCTTTTTTTTATTCCTGCTGGCAGGAATTGGGGCCTTCGCGCAGACAACCGTAAATGGTACTGTAATTGATAATAACGGTGAACCGATACCGGGGGCAAACGTTGTAATAATCGGAACAAGCACGGGAACGGTGGCCGACTTTGATGGAAAATTCGTTTTATCAACCAATGAAACGCCTCCCTTTGTTTTGAGGATTACCAGCATCGGTTTCACTGAAGTAACCGCGCAAGTAACTTCAAACAATCAAAGCTTAACCATTACCCTTCAGGAAGCACAAACCATGCTCGATGAAATCGTTGTATCAGCATCCAGGAGGCCAGAACGGCTTTTTGAATCTCCGGTATCTGTAGAACGCTTTGGACTAAAAGAGATCAAGAATGCGGCAGCGGAATCTTTTTATGGGAGCTTACAGAATTTAAAAGGAGTAGATATAAATACCAATAGTTTAACCTTCCAGTCTATCAATACACGGGGCTTTGCAACCTTTGCAAACACGCGATTTTTGCAGTTGGTAGATGGGATGGATAACTCGGCTCCCGGACTTAATTTTGTCTTGGGAAACCTGGTAGGGATGTCCGAACTGGAGGTGCAAAGTGTTGAAATATTACCGGGGGCCTCTTCTGCTTTATACGGAGCAGGAGCCTTTAATGGGATCTTGTTTATGAGAAGTAAAAGTCCTTTCGACTTTCAGGGGATTAGCGCCTATTTCAAAACAGGGATCACATCACAGGAAGCAGCCGGCGATAACAACTACTATGATTTTGGGATTCGCGCAGCACATGCTTTTAGCGATAAATTGGCTGTGAAAGCAAATTTATCGTATTTGCAAGGTGAGGATTGGCATGCCAACAGAACAGATGATCTTTTTAATCCTGGGGCTACACGCACAGACCCTGCATATGATGGCTTAAATGTATATGGGGATGAGGTCGGCACCTTGCTCAATTTTGATAATCTTGCTGGTTTGCCTTCAGGCACCGTTGGTTCAGCCTTTGTTACAAGGACCGGCTATGATGAGGGTGTTCTCGCAAACTACGATGCCCAAAGTGTCAAATTTGATGGTTCTATTCACTACAAGCCATTTGCCGATGACTTTGAAATTGTTTATAACGGTCGGATAGGTAGAGGTAATACTATTTACCAGGGAGCCAACCGATATTCCATAAAGAACTTTATTCTACAGCAACACAAATTGGAGTTTAGGAACGATAATTTCTTTTTAAGGGGGTACATTACTTCAGAAAATTCGGGGGATTCTTATGACACCCGATTTGCAGCTATAAATATCAACCGGAAATGGAAGGGAGATACACAGTGGTTTACCGAGTACGCACAAACCTATATAGGGGCCCGTTTAGGAGTTGGAACCGGTGTACTTTTGGATGATGCCACTGCACATGCCGCAGCCAGACAGGCAGCAGACACAGGTAGGTTTATTCCCGGAACACCCCAATTTCAGACTGCATTTAATGCGGTTACTGCGGATGGGGATTTATTAACCGGCTCAAAATTTATCGATAATACGAAGCTACGTCATGCAGATGCCAACTATAATTTTACTCACCTAACAAGTGAATTTGCAGAGATCCAAATAGGTGGTTCTTTCAGAGAGTATGACCTGAATTCGAACGGTACCATCTTTACGGACATCGATGGACCCATTAAATACAATGAATATGGAGCCTACCTTCAAATTCAGAAGAAACTATTAGAGGAACGCCTTAAATTTACCGGGTCTATCCGTTATGACAAGAATGAATTTTTCGATGGTTTCTTTTCACCACGGGTATCATTGGCGTATACCGCCGGAGCCTCAAAAAAACATAATTTCAGAGTTTCGGCTCAACAGGGTTTCCGAAATCCTACTACCCAGGATCTTTTCATTGGTTTAAATGCAGGAAGGGCTGTTTTAGTTGGTTCTGCACCTAGTAACCTCGATAGGGATGTCAGAACCTATACGTTAAGTAGTTCCGGGGCAACAATCGCAGGATCTAGTACAGCAACCGTATTAGGCAGGGCGGCTTACGAAAATGCCTTCTCCCTGGCGTCTGTAAACGCAGGGGCACCCACTGCCGTAAATACACCTCTGGTTAAACCTGAAGAAATCACTGCGTATGAAGTGGGTTACCGGGCACAATTCGGTAAAGTTGCAGTAGATCTAAGTGGTTATTATAATAAGTATAAAAATTTCATATCGAATACAACGGTTCTTGTTCCTTTTTATGGTACTGCCGGGGATAACGCATTGTCATTATTGGCCTTGCAGAATGGCGATTTCTTCCCATACCAAACTTATACCAATTCTGAGGCCGATATAAATTCGTATGGGGCTACAATTGGGGTTGATGTTAAGATCTTAGGAAACTTTGATCTTGGGGCTAATTATACGTATTCGGAAATCGATTTTAATCAGGCAGCTTTTCCCGATTTCAGGACCAACTTCAATACGCCAAATCACAAGGTAAAGGCCTCATTCGGAAATACGGAGTTGTTTAAGAACTTTGGATTTAACATCAATTATCGTTGGAGTGACACCTATTTTTGGCAGGCAACTTTCGCCGATGGCGACATTCCCTCTTATAATATTTTGGATGCACAAATTAATTATTCAGTTCCTGATATTAAATCTATTTTTAAATTGGGTGGTTCCAACATTTTGGGTGAGGAATATTTCTCAGCTATTGGAACCGGAAATGTTGGATCTATTTTTTATGTTTCCTGGACCATAAATCCTTAAAAATAAAGACCATAATCAAAGAAAAAGCACCGTATTAACCGGTGCTTTTTTTATAAAGAAAAAATCGGTTTAACGTTATTTATTTAAATAGTAAAAACATATCTTTGCAGCCGGAAAAAAGTTCCTACATGTTTATATCACAGAGTTCTATTTCCTGTTAATACGAAAATAAAATAGTAGAATAATGGCTAAAGTAACTGGCAAGGTTTCTCAGATTATAGGACCGGTAATCGATGTTCACTTCGAATCGGTATCGGACCTCCCAAATATTTATGACTCTTTGGAAATTACCAAGAACGATGGTTCTCTATTGGTCCTTGAAGTACAATCTCATGTAGGTGAAAACACGGTACGTGCTATATCTATGGATTCTGCGGATGGGATGAGTCGGGGAATGGAAGTAGTTGCCACCGGTAAAGCTATTCAGATGCCGATTGGTGAAGACATCTACGGCAGGCTTTTTAATGTAATTGGTGATGCCATTGATGGGATAGGAAACTTACCTAAATCAGGAAAAAACGGGCTTCCAATTCACAGAGAAGCACCCAAGTTCGAAGATCTATCAACTTCAACCGAAGTTTTATTTACAGGTATCAAGGTTATCGACCTTATTGAGCCTTATGCTAAAGGAGGAAAAATAGGATTGTTTGGAGGAGCAGGGGTAGGTAAGACCGTTTTGATCCAGGAACTGATCAATAATATTGCCAAAGGACACGGAGGTCTTTCGGTATTTGCAGGTGTTGGAGAACGAACCAGAGAAGGAAATGACCTTCTTAGAGAGATGTTAGAGTCCGGGATTATAAAATATGGGGATGATTTTCTTCATTCCATGGAGGAAGGCGGATGGGACCTTTCGAAGGTAGATAAGAAAGCCATGAAGCAATCGAAAGCTACTTTCGTATTCGGCCAGATGAATGAGCCTCCGGGAGCTCGTGCACGAGTGGCACTATCCGGATTAACAATTGCAGAATATTTCCGTGATGGCACAGGGGAAGGACAAGGTAAGGATGTATTGTTCTTCGTAGATAATATATTCCGATTTACTCAGGCAGGTTCTGAGGTATCGGCCCTTCTTGGCCGTATGCCTTCTGCAGTAGGGTACCAACCAACCTTAGCCACGGAAATGGGAACCATGCAAGAACGTATCACTTCCACGAAAAGAGGATCTATTACTTCCGTACAGGCAGTTTATGTACCTGCGGATGACTTAACGGATCCGGCACCGGCAACAACGTTTGCCCACCTGGATGCAACTACGGTATTGTCTCGTAAGATCGCTGAACTAGGTATTTATCCTGCGGTAGATCCACTGGATTCTACATCCAGGATCTTAACCGCTGAAATATTAGGAAAAGAACATTATGGTTGTGCACAAAGAGTAAAAGAGTTATTGCAACGCTATAAAGAATTACAAGATATTATCGCCATCCTCGGTATGGAAGAACTTTCTGAAGAGGATAAACTCGCGGTAGGTAGAGCAAGACGTGTTCAACGATTTCTATCTCAACCTTTCCATGTTGCTGAACAGTTTACAGGGATGCCGGGAGTATTGGTAGATATTAAGGAAACTATTAAAGGGTTTAACATGATCATGGATGGTGAACTAGATCACTTACCGGAATCTGCCTTTAACTTAAAGGGTACTATTGAAGAGGCGATCGAGGCCGGCGAGAAAATGCTGGCTGATGTCTAAAATCTCTTATACTAATTTAAGCGAATTGTTATAGCTGAATCTAGAAAACGCAAACTATGCATTTAGAAATTGTATCCCCGGAAGCCACGTTATTTTCAGGTGAAGTGGACTCAGTTACGGTACCAGGTTTAAAAGGAGAGTTTCAAGTCTTAATAGATCACGCTCCTATAGTCTCTTTACTACAGCAAGGGACCGTTAAGATCGGGGGGAAAGTAACCATTGAGGAAGAATACGAATCCAAATTCAAAAAGAGTCCTGATGGTAAAACAACCATGTCAATTTCGAGCGGCACCATTGAGATGAATAATAATAAAGTAATTGTTCTGGTCGATTAAGCTTAGAGAAGAAAATATTTTGTTTCATCCATTCCAACGAATTAAATACCATTCACGACCATCGGAATGGTATTTTTTTATTGTTTTAAAACCAATTGCCAAATGAGCATGCAGTGACCTTTGGTTGGTAGCATCCACTTCGGTAACAATACAATTAAATTCTGGCATTACCGCATGTTTCATGGCATTGTAAAGCCCCCTGAAAACTCCTTGTCCTCGGTATGATTTATCTACACAAATCTGCCCCATCACCATAAAGGATTCCCCTTCAGAAAGAATTGATCCTATTTCTTTGAACATTGACTGTATAATGGGAATTTCCTTAGAAAACTTAGGATGCATACATAAGGCGTAACCTACCACTTTATTATTACTTTTTGCAATTATATGTGGAGACGCATCATTCATTCTGTCTAACAATTCTAAGGTATGGGTAATCGTTACAAAGCCTTCCTTTTCAATTTCTTCTTTCGCAAGTTGACCGGGTAGGTTTCGTTTTTGAAGTATCAGTATTTCTTCCAGTTCTTTTTTACTGCATACACGGCTGTATTCAACTGACATGGTTTAAATAGTATTTTAAAGTTCAGTTTCTCCTTTTGAAGATAGCATTTATTCAGGTAAATGCTACATTTGTTACATGGCCGATTTCCCAAAAAAATTAGAATTTAAACTTCTGGAGCGAAGCAATAGCGATGCACTTAGGGAGTTACAAGCTGTTTCGAAAAAGGTCGACTTTGTCTCCAACGACTATCTGGGGATGGCTAGGAATGAGGAAGTTTTTCATGGCGCCCATAAACTATTAGTAGAGCGGGGAATCATTCAAAATGGGGCCACAGGATCTCGCCTCTTGTCAGGGAATGGCCAGTTATATATGGAAGCTGAGAGTATACTTTGTGATTATTACACTGCTGAAGCAGCTCTGATCTTTAATTCCGGGTATGATGCCAATATTGGATTTTTTGCCTCAATTCCACAACGTACAGATGTTGTATTTTATGATGAATATATTCACGCCAGTATACGGGACGGTATACAGATGGGAAATGCCAAAAGTTACAAGTTTAAACATAACGACTTTAAGGACCTTGTCTCCGTAATTGATCGCCAAAAAAGTTCAAATAATCCTAATACGGAATATTATGTAGTTACCGAAGCTGTTTTTTCTATGGACGGGGATAGCCCTGATATTAGCGGTCTGGTTTCCATTTGTAATGATCAGAATTGCCGGCTTGTGATAGATGAAGCCCATTTAATACGTGGGTTAGGGAATTCGCAACTAGATGTCACAAAAACAGATGCAGCAAAGGACGTATTATTTGCCAGGATCGTTACCTTTGGAAAGGCCATGGGAATTCAGGGTGCAGTGATCTTGGGAAGTGATCAATTAAAAACCTATCTGGTAAATTTTGCCCGTAGTTTTGTGTATACAACTGCCCTTCCTCCAATGAGTATAGCAGCTATTGTATTGGCCCATCAAATTTCATCTTCAAATCAGGGGAAAGAACATAAAAAACTTCTCAACCGAAATATTAAATGTTTTAATGATGAGGTATCAGCCCTGGGTCTGCAAAACATCTTTATTCCTAGCACATCGGCCATTCATTGTGGTATTATCCCGGGAAATGACATCGTAAAAAAGACAGCTGCTACTTTGCAAAAGCATGGGTTTGATATTCGGCCTATTTTGGCACCGACCATCCCGGAAGGACAAGAACGACTCCGGTTTTGCCTCCATAGTTATAATACGCCCCATGAAATAAAAGAAGTATTGAGTATATTGGCTAATGCAATTAATAGAGAGATCCATGTCTGATAAATTCTATACCCTAGGTGCCTTTGAGTTTCCTGCAGATGTTCAGGTAATTAAAGGCCGTCTGGAATCTGAAGGAATTTATGTTTTCTTGCGCGATGAGAACTTTTTGAATATGGATCCCCTTGCTAGTCAGGCTATTGGTGGGGTAAAACTACAGGTATATACCAAGGATAAGGATAGAGCCATAGCGATCTATGATGAATTCAGAAGATATGCTATAGATGATGAAGGAAACCCAATTACCTGTCCCAATTGCAAGGCACAGCGTTCAGAGGTCTATTACGCCCGGAAAGGGATTTTTAATAAGCTGTTCCCTTTTTTTGAAAAGAAAAAATATAAATGTCTGAGGTGTCAGATGATCACCCAACCTTCCTGATCCATGAAACGCATTTTTATTACAGGGATCTCCACAGATGTTGGGAAGACCATTGCATCGGCGATCATTGCCGAGGCATTGGAGGCCGATTACTGGAAGCCTATACAGGCAGGTGACCTGAACCATTCAGATAGTCATAAGATCGCTCAATTGATCAGCAATAAGAGAACGATCATCCACAATAATAGCTATGCCCTAAAAACCCCTATGAGTCCCCATGCGGCAGCCGATATAGATGGTATAACTATTAAATTGGATCAAATCAAAGAACCTCAAACCAAAAACCATCTGGTCATAGAGGGGGCAGGTGGCCTATTGGTTCCCATCAACTACGACGAAACCATCCAGGATCTCATAAAACCACATTATAAAGTTGTTATCGTATCCAGGCATTATTTGGGGAGCATTAATCATTCACTTCTGACCATTGGGTGGCTAAAGGAAAGGGGCTTTAATGTTTCGGTCCTGTTCAGCGGGAAAGAGCATGCGTCGACTGAACAGATAATACTTTCCAAAACCGGAATTCAGTGCATTGGTAGAATATCGGAAGAAAAGGAATTTAACCCTGAGATCATTAGAAAGTATGCCAATCTTTTTAGGCAGCAACTAAAGGTCTTGTGATCTGGAATAGACCTCCGCCCTGTCAATAGTTCCTGCAAACTGATAGTACCTTTTTAAGTAGTCCCGTACATAGTGATCTTCTGCAACAAATTTTTTATCGAATACGGTTTTGTTCGACCTGATTATAACCGTTCCGGGTTTTATGGTGTCCAGAAGGAAACTAAGTTCTTCCATTGGTGTCTTTCTTGGATTATCGTAGAAAGGAAAAAGGTTGTCCCTGCAAATATTGCTTGGGTGGGTTGTAGCCTTGGTGGGAGGTGTTGCTCCAAGCAGCCAGTAACCGATATGATATTCAAAAAACAGAATATTCTCAGTATCCAATTGATTTTCTATTAGATATTTAGGAACCGTAAAACCCTCTCCATTATAGTAGGTGCCCCGCTCCACTTTATTTTTAAAAATGGCATAATATTCACGGTACGATTCAACAGGGAGTAACAGGGCAAACAATACCACAAACCCATAAAATCTCTTAAGAATTCGAGGGGCATGTGCTAAAGCAAGGCCTATTAAAATAAGCAACATAGGATAGACTTGCATCAGATAATGGCCGTTTATCTTACCACTCTTTAAAAAGGAGATAATAACCCCAAGGACCACTAAAACCAGTAAAAGCACCTTAGGATTTTTATAATCTAGCCACTTTTTTTTCCAGCAAAAAATAAAAAAGGCTCCGGCTAATATGCAAATAGGAAGTAATTTTATAAAGGAAGATCGGTTCATAGAGGCATATTCCAGGGGAGCCAGGATCACTGAATTATACCATACTTTGGTAATCCCTTCAAGAAAATAAGGAAGAAAAGTAAATCCAATTATTAAGACGATCCCTGATCCCAAAGCAATTAATTTCCAGACGCCTGAGACAATCTGTTTCCTTCTAATTGACTGTATCAGAAAGAAGATTCCCATTATTAGCACGGTATAGGCCAGGTTCAATTTCATCATCAGAGAACCTCCGAGCAACAATCCGGATAAAAAGTACCAGCGAATAGTATCGTATCTGATAAGGATATATAGGGCCGGCATAAATAACAGCATACTCAGATGCTCGGACATGACCCCCTGCAGACTTCCAAAAAGACTCAATAGATAAACGCAACTCACGGCCGACCATAACCCTAATCTGGCCGTTTTCAGATCTCTCCCAATCTTGTATGTAAAAAATGCGGTGATCGCAACCCCTATGGCTCCAATAAGACGAATTGCGATAAAGCTTTTGCCAAAAAAATAGAGGATACCCGCAAAGAAAAGATAGACCATAGGAGGTTTTAGATCCCATAGTTCCGTATATGGTAAATTACCATCTACCCATGATTGGGCTACCAGAATAAACGTACTTTCATCCCGGTCTATATAGTCCCTGAAAAAAAAGGGGAAGCGAATAAGTATCGAAATGACAAAAAGCCATAGAAAAACAAGGCGGTCGTTGAGTTTTTCATATTTAGGAGAAAGAGATGTTATAACTTTGTCTAACATGCATCAATGGGATTATTAACCGCTGATGCAAGATAGATAAATAGATGTTCCCCTAAAATATAAGATTTGAAGAATCTTTCAGAAAGAGACCAAAAGTATATTTGGCATCCTTTAAACCAGCATAAGACCCACCCTCAAATGTTGGGGATAGTTAAGGCAAAAGGTGCCGTATTGACCGATGAAAATGGAAAGGAATACATAGACGGAATAGCTTCGTGGTATACAGCAATGTACGGGCATTGCAATCCGCTTATCACTAAAAAGGTCGCCCTGCAAATGCAACAACTAGATCAGGTCGTATTCAGTGGATTTACCCATGAACCGGCCATAGCACTCTCGGAAGCTTTAATTAAGTTATTGCCAAACAATCAAAGTAAATTGTTTTTTTCTGATAATGGTTCCACTGCTACCGAGATAGGGATTAAAATGGCCCTGCAATATTTTTTTAATAAAGGTGAGAAGCGGTCGGTAATGATGGCTTTTGAAGACGGTTTTCACGGAGATACGTTCGGGGCCATGGCTGTTTCCGGATTATCAGTATATAATGGACCCTTTGAGGCATATTTCATGCAGGTAGAACGTATCCCCGTTCCAACAGAGGAAACCATTGATGAAATACTAGATCTTCTTGAGAGAAAGTTAAAAAACAACGACGTAGCCGGATTTATTTATGAACCCCTCGTACAGGGGGCAGCGGCCATGCAAATGCACAAACCGGAACACCTGGCCCGTATCCTTCACCTGTTAAATTTAAATGGGGTAATTACCATTGCCGATGAGGTAATGACGGGCTTCGGCAAAACAGGGACCTGTTTTGCTTCAGATCAAATCCCTGTAAAACCAGATATTATATGTATGTCTAAAGCTTTAACCGCCGGGTTGTTACCCATGGCCATAACCAGCTGTACCGGGGATATTTATGATGCTTTCTTTAGTGAGGATATCTCAAAAGGATTTTTTCACGGTCATACCTATACAGCCAATCCATTGGCGTGTACTGCAGCCCTTGCAGGTATTGAATTGTTGCAAACGGAAGAACTGAAACAACATATACAGAGAATTATCCGAAGCCATCAGGAATTTGATGCTACCATAAAGGACCACCCTAAAGTTGCAGCTACCAGGCAGTGTGGCGTGATATACGCGCTCGATCTTAAAATTAAAACAGAACGATATGGTAACCTTAGAGATCGGTTGTTTAAACATTTTATGGATAATGGGGTTTTCTTAAGACCACTGGGGCAAACTATCTATGTAATGCCACCTTATGTAACCACAAACGAACAACTACAGAAGATCTATAAGACGATAATTTCTTCGCTGGAGATCGTACCATAGCAGAGACACCATTTATTTATATAAATTTCACAGTAGGGATTCAGGGATATTTATTCACAGAAAAGGTTGAAAGAGCTTCAGAACAATTATTTTTGTACAATATTCTGTACGATTTGATCAAACCAATCTCCATTACTTCCATTACCTCTGTATCTGCTTTAGGAGATTCAAAAAAAACGGTTTGGAATTCCTATTTGGATAATTCCCATTTGCTTCGGGAAATGAAATTTGGAAATACTCAGGGCTATGTTGCTTCCTTATCGAAAACTATAAAATCAGCAGTAGAGGCCCTAAGAAGTTCTGGCGAAAATTATAAAAAATTAGATGATACGGTGCTGTATGCCATGTATGCTGCTCGCAAAGCAGTAAAACTTGCCGGATGGGAAAAAGAATGCGACCTGGGCATCAATATAGGTTCTTCGCGAGGGGCAACGGGTTTATTTGAAAAATACCATAAGGATTTCCTAGCCGGTGACCAAAGTACACCACTGGCTTCCCCTACCACCACATTAGGCAATATTTCATCCTGGGTAGCCCATGATCTTCAAACTACAGGGCCCGATATTTCGCATTCCATTACATGTTCCACGGCTTTACATGCCTTGTTAAATGGAATTGCCTGGATACAAAGTGGGATGGCAGAAAAATTTCTGGTAGGTGGCAGTGAAGCCCCGCTTACACCTTTTACCATAGCCCAAATGCAAGCCTTAAAAATTTATGCAAGAAAAAAGGATATATATCCATGTAAGGCATTAGACCTCTCAAAAAAACACAGTAGCATGGTTTTGGGAGAAGGGGCTTCAATAGCATGTATTGAAGGTACTTTGTCCGATAAAACATTAGCGGTGGTTGAAGGAATTGGATATGCTACGGAACCTCTGGAACATAGTGTTTCCATATCTATAGATGCCGCCTGTTTCCAAAGATCCATGAAAATGGCTCTTGGAAATCTGAGTCCGTCAGAAGTAGATGTTATAGTGATGCATGCTCCGGGTACGATTAAAGGAGATCTATTCGAATATAATGCTATAACCCATGTATTTGGATCAAAACTACCATTGTTAACCACTAACAAATGGAAAATTGGCCATACCCTCGGCGCATCGGGTATGTTAAGTTTGGAAATGGCCATACTGATGCTTCAACATCAACATTTTATACCTGTTCCGTATTTGGACAAAGAGTCTGCCACTGAAAAAATAAGAAGGATATTGATCAATGCCGTCGGTTTTGGGGGCAATGCGGTAAGTATCCTGATTAAACATCCGGGCATAAAAACGTAAACTCTTAGATTATTGTTTATTAGTCGTTGCAATTTCTAAGGATTATCTATTTTTGAAAAGCCATAAATTTTGTTTATGAACGAGGAAAGACACAATTGGACCAAAAAGGAAATACTATCTATTTATAAGCTCCCAATGATGGAGCTTCTTTATAGGGCTGCTACGGTGCATCGACAATATCACGACCCCAATACAGTTCAAGTTTCCACTCTGCTGTCTATCAAAACCGGTGGATGCCCTGAAGATTGTGGATATTGCCCACAAGCGGCGAGGTACCATACAGATATTGAAGGAAATGATTTAATGACGGTAACCCAGGTAAAAGCCCAGGCTTTAAGGGCAAAAGCATCCGGGAGTTCCCGAGTTTGCATGGGGGCGGCATGGAGAAATGTAAAGGACGGTCCCGAATTCGATCAGGTGCTGGAAATGGTACGTACCATAAATAAACTTGATATGGAGGTCTGTTGCACCCTTGGTATGTTAACCGAAAACCAGGCCAAAAGACTGGCTGAGGCAGGTCTCTATGCGTACAATCATAATCTGGACACTTCAGAAGATTATTATAAGGATGTGATTTCTACCCGTGCGTTTGAAGACCGGTTGGAAACCATAGACAACGTAAGGAAAAGTAATGTTACTGTATGTAGTGGAGGTATCATTGGGATGGGTGAAAAATTGAAGGACCGTGCAGGCATGCTAGTGGCTTTGTCTACATTAAACCCCCAACCAGAGTCGGTCCCAATTAATGCCCTGGTTGCGGTTGAAGGTACCCCCATGGAAAATATGGAACCTATACCTATTTGGGATATGATTCGCATGGTAGCAACTACCCGAATCGTAATGCCAAAAACACAAGTAAGGCTTTCAGCAGGCCGCACTGAAATGAGCAGGGAAGGACAGGCTATGTGCTTCTTTGCCGGGGCCAATTCAATTTTTGCGGGAGATAAGTTACTGACTACTCCAAATCCGGATGTCAATGAGGATATGGAAATGTTTAATTTATTGGGGTTAAACCCCCAAAAGGCCTTTGTAAAAATGCCACAACCCAAGACGGTAGATGTTGAGGATTCTCAATACCAGGCATTGGGCGAACGACCAAAATGGAGTCGGCCGGGTCATACTATTGAGAGAAATGAAGCGACTAAGGCGAAGTCAAAAGTATCTCGGTAACAGCATTCTTTATTGCGGATATAATCAAATTAGTTTGATTTTATAACTTTGAGCAATCGATCAATCATTTAGGCTTTGAACTTAATAGAAATTCCACGGGTTTCCAACTTAACTAAACATACGTTTTTAGAGGATTATCTAAAACCTCAAAAGCCTGTGGTTATTGAAAATTGTATAAAGGATTGGCCGGCGTATTCAAAATGGAACCTGGATTATATCAAGAATGCGGCTGGCCAAAAAATAGTTCCTTTGTACGATAACAGGCCGGTAGATTACAAAGAAGGTTTTAACGAGCCTCATGCCCGAATGAAGATGAAAGACTACATAGATCTGCTTAAACGGGAACCTACAAAATATCGTATCTTTTTATGGAACGTAATAAAGGAAGTTCCTGAATTACAGAAGGATTTTAAGTATCCGGACTTCGGCATTCCGTTAATGAAAGGCCTTCCAATGCTATTTTTTGGAGGTCGGGATTCCTATACCTTTATGCATTATGATATTGATCTGGCAAACATTTTCCACTTTCACTTCGATGGTAAAAAAGAATGCATCCTCTTTCCGCAATCAGAGAATAAATATTTGTATAAAGTGCCTCATTCCCTGATCACTCATGAAAAAATAGACTTTTCAAATCCTGATCTGGAGAAATGGCCAGCATTAAAGCATGCAACCGGGTATAAGACTCAATTAAAACACGGAGAAGTGCTCTATATGCCTGAAGGTTATTGGCATTATATGAAGTATATAACACCCGGATTCTCAATGAGCCTAAGATCCGTTGCGCGTAACCCAATGCGCTTGAGTAAGGCATTGTACAACGTTTTTTTTATGCGCCATTTTGATAATGGCATGCGACGCCTCAAAGGACAACAATGGATCGAATGGAAAAACCAACAAGCGATCGTAAGAACTAAAAAGGCAATTAAAGAAACCTTGTAGTCGACCATGATTTTCCTCAGGTCGCGATACATCCTACAACTATTTTATTAAGGTAGAAACCAGCTCATAAACCAGGTGACTTTCCCATCCACGATATAGGAGATAATCGGCCAGTTTCCTTTTTTTCTGATTTTTTTTCTGGCCTTGTAACTGGTCGACCTTTTTTTTTGCAAGGGCTTCCAACTTAGAATGATATACCGAATCATCGATTTCTTTTAAAGCACTTTTAATAGAATATGCGGATATCTTTCGAAGCTTTAATTCATTGGTAATTCTAATACGCCCCCAATTTTTAATATTGAATTTACCACGGGCGAAACTTTTTGCAAAGCGCTCTTCGTTTAAATAATCTTTCTGAATCAAATGTGCCATGATGTGATCTATCGCTTCCGGGATCATAGACATATCCTTTAATTTTCTAATTACGTCCTGGTGGCAACGTTCCTGGTATGCACAGTAATACTCGGCTTTTTTAATAGCGTCTGTTAGGGTATATGTCTTTTGGAGCCGCTTCATTAAAAAAATAATAGGGGATAAAAAGTACGGGTGATCTCTAAATACATTATTTCATGATTTTTTTTACCTCCAGTGTGATATCGGAAGAACTAAAAATGATCTCTTTATCAGAAGTACTTTGTTTCAGGCCTTCCTTAAATTCAAAGTTAGATCTACCATCATTGGAAAAAACCAGGTCTATGGTCCATTCCGTATTGGTTTGCGTAACAATAACAGTGGTTTTATCATCGGTTTTATTATAGGTTATAGAGATCTTATTGTCCGCAATAACTACATTTTCGAGCGAAGCACTGTTCCATTCGCTGGGCATCTGCAATTGAATACGAACTCTTTTTTCAGCGGCTTTCGGATGTATCCCAAAAAATTGATGTACAATAGGTATTGCAAAAGCATAGATATTCCAGGCCTGGGTAATCATCCCATAATCCGGGGAAACCTCATACATACTTCCGGGAAGGGCATAGCTAAAAGTGCGGGACATGCGTTTTAGATAATTTAGGGCTTTATCCGGATTGCCATAGTTGTTCTCAGCAATAGCCTGTACACCCGTCGGAAGAGTCATCACAGCGCCGGTATAGGAAAACAGTTTACTTCCTTTAAAAGATCCATCATCCGAGCCTGCAGATTCATCCCTGTCAATGCCGGTAACAAACATCCCATAGGGATTCACAAATTTTTCAGCCGTACGTAAAGCGCGTTCTGCCTTGGGGCTATCTGCAATATTCATCTCCATAGGGGTGTTTACAACCCAGTTATGATGAAGTACAAAGGGCCTTGAGTAATCAGAGGGATTCTTTAGAATAGCTTTTCTTGTCTGTTCTAATTCTGCGATCGCCCATGGCTTATTCAGCGTATCTGCCCTAACAATGGCATCGTCAATTAAATGCAAAGCCTGTTCATCGGTTCCAATAAAATCTGCATAAGAATTAAATTCCTCGGACCAAAATTCGTTGTTAATTTTTAACTTTAAGGTTTTCGCCAATTCCTCATATTCCTGAGCGAGACCTGCGTCTCCCAATTCCCTGGCTATTTTGCCAGCATCTTCAAAAGCCCGTTGTGTATAGGCCGCAACATCTATCATTTCACTGTCCAATCCGTGAATTTCCATCATGCCAAAGCCATCCGGAAATAAATTGTTGTTGGCATCGTTCTCTGACATCAGCCAATGCAGCCCTTTTTTTATTGTAGGAAAATATTTGATTAAGAAATCACGATCCCCATTCCATTGATATATTTCCCAGACTAGCGAAGCAAATTGCGGGGTTTCGTTAATATTTCCTTTATTGAACACAGCGCCATTGGTTGACATTTCATGGATTATACGCCCGTTGCCATTAACCGCATTTGAAACACTGTCTATTAACCGTATCGTGCTATATACTGCATCGGCCTGGCCAATGGCCATATACCCCCTAAGGGCGTATTCACTATCCACTCCAAACCACCAGGGATAGTCCGGAATTCCCGCGGTAATTCCCGTTCCAATTTCCGGAACAGTCCGGATCAGCCAGTCAGAATTGTATTTGAGCCACTCAAATGTTTCCCCCAATTGTTTATCAGGGATGGTCAGCTTGGAAAGAGAGGCCAGGATCTCATAGCGTTGTTGTTTCTCATTAAAGAGTCTGATACTGTTTTTTTGGATGTGTTTAAAGGTATTTTGTACCGCTGCTTTAGAAATATAGGACCCTGCAATGGTAAAATTCACCATCGCGCTTGCATTGGGCGCCAAGGAAAGACTATACGTGGTACTGCCTGTAAACCCATTACCCAAATCATCCATCGCAGTATGCGTTTCAGGAGCAAGGTTGGCACCGAACATAACATACCAGGGGTTTTCATCATCTTTTACAAACCAGGCCTTAAAAGAACTATCAAAGGAGCCTTTATCTTCATGATCTATCATATTGGTGCGCTCTCCCAGCCAAACCGGCCTTAAATCTGTGTGTCCCGTAAACCGGAAATTAATTTTCCGTTCTTTTTCAGAACGGTTGGTGATCTGGTATTGAATAAGAATACCTTCTGTCCCATCCGGAACAAATTGAAATCGTTCCACTTGAAGCTTCATATCCTTAAGATCATACAAATGGCTATTTGTAAAAGGATAATTCTTAAATGATGTGGCTTTATCCAGCGTAATTTCCTGATCTCCTATTATAAGTTGAGCCTCAAAACCATCCATTAATTTAATGGGGTGGTCCCAAATTCCACCCATTTCTCCTTTAACATGCCAACCAATTTCGGGAAAACTGCCATCCTGATGCCCTACCATATACAATCGGTCTCCCGCGGTAACATAAGGAGAATTCAAATAAGCACTTTTACCGCTAATAGCAGGGGCATCTTCCAAAAGGGCAGACATATTTATGGTATCCTGCTTGTTACAGGAGCAAACAAGGAGACTTATGATAAGGTATTTAATAGATGAAAATTTCACGTTGGGAACGTATTTTAAATTTCTGATTACTGCTAATTTAAAGAATTAGTACATAATCAAGATTTATAAGGATAATTACTTATAGGAGAGAGAAAGATCACTATAAAAAGGACAAAAAAAAAGCGACTCCGTTAGGAAGCCGCTTTTTTTAGATTATTGCTTTACCGTCTTTGTCTTTAAAACGGTAATCAAGGTATGTATAAGCATCCCTTGGTTGAATTTTTATCCATTTCCTATGTTCCAAAAACCATTTGGATCGAATGGATGGAAACCCTTTGGTGAGATAGGCAGCAATAAAAGGGTGTGTATTTAACACAATTCCTTTTTCTTTTGCCGAGCTCTTTAAAATATGTTCCAGATCGACATTTATTTTTTCGATCAGTACAATAGGGGCTTCAACCTCCTGATTGCTACCACTGGGATTTTCCTCCGTGGTTTTGATGTTTACCTCTGGCCTAACTCGTTGTCTGGTAATCTGTACCAAACCAAACTTGCTGGGCGGTAAAATCTTATGCTTGGCCCTGTCGTCTTTCATTTCATTCCTTAAATGATCAAAAAGCTTCCTTCTGTGTTCAGACTTTACCATATCGATAAAATCGATTACGATAATTCCTCCCATATCACGCAGTCTTAATTGTCTGGCGATTTCAGCTGCGGCAAGCATATTTACCTCTAGGGCCGTGTCTTCCTGATTGTTTGCTTTGTTAGAACGGTTGCCGCTATTTACATCAATAACATGCAATGCTTCCGTATGTTCAATTACCAGGTAGGCTCCTTTACTCATGGACGCTGTACGTCCAAATGAGGTTTTAATTTGTCTCTCGATCCCAAATTTTTCAAAAATAGGGACTTGAGAACTGTACAACTTTACAATGGATTCTTTATCCGGTGCAATCTCATGCACATAATCCTTAAGTTGGTTATAAAGCGTTTCGTCATCCACATGAATCCCTGTGAAGGTATCATTAAAAACATCCCTCAATATGGAGGAGGCTCTGTTGACCTCTACAAGTACTTTGGATGGTGTAGGCGCTCTATACAATTTCTTACACATTGCTGTCCATTTGTTCAGCAAGTTTTGAAGATCTTTATCCAGCTCTGCTACTTTTTTGCCTTCTGCAACGGTCCTTATAATGACCCCAAATCCTTTTGGCTTAATACTCTTTATGAGTCTTTTAAGCCGGTCCTTTTCTTCATTGCTTTCTATTTTTTGCGAAACAGAAACACGATCTGAAAATGGAACCATCACCAAATATCGACCAGCGATAGATAACTCCGAACTAATTCGGGGTCCTTTGGTAGAAATGGGTTCTTTTACTATTTGAACCATAAGCGTTTGATTGGCCTTGATCACATTATTAATGGTACCATGCTTATCAATATCTTTTTCTAATGGAAAATTCTTTAGGGAAAAGTCTTTAAGTCTCCCCGTACTTACACTTTTAACAAACTTCAACATCGACAATAACTGGGGCCCAAGGTCGTGATAATGCAAAAAGGCATCTTTTTCATACCCAACATTTACAAATGCTGCATTAAGACCCGTAACAGGCTTTCGAACCTTGGCGATTAAAACATCTCCAACGTTGAAATTATGGTCATTTTCGTCTTTGTGAAGTTCAATAAGTTTTCCATCCTTTAATAAGGCAAAATCGACGGCAGCGGAATCGGATCTTACGATTAATTCTCTATTCACCTGAATCAATTTTTATCCCGCACTTTGCGAGATGGATTAAACATTAGTTATAACAGGTTGTATAAACCCGTCGAAATCCTCTTATGAATTTCTATGTCAATGAACGTATAAAATGAAAAAGTAGTTATCTAAACTACTTTTTCTTGTGGCGGTTGGCTCTTCTGCGCTTTTTTCGCTTGTGTGTGGCCACCTTATGTCTTTTTCTTTTTTTACCACTCGGCATAAAACTCTTATTTAATTTCGGTTATTATTTAACTTGTACGTTACTTTTTACACCCTCTACAAAAACTTTGGCAGGTTTAAATGCCGGTATATTGTGAGCAGGTATTTTAATCGTAGTATTTTTAGAAATATTTCTACCTGTTTTTTCTGCACGTGTTTTAATAATGAAACTTCCAAAACCTCTGAGGTATACATTATCTCCATTTTCAAGGGAGGTTTTCACCTCTTCCATAAATGTTTCAACAGTTGCTTGTACATCACCTTTTTCTATTCCCAGTTTTTCTGAGATCTTAGATACGATATCTGCTTTCGTCATGTTTGTGTTTAGTTAATCTGTTATTTTTCAGGCTTGCAAATATATAAATATTATTCATTCTTTTATCCTAAAGAGCTAATTTTAAGTCTTTAAAACGTTACTTTTATGCTCATTATTGGCATGAACACTTTCTCTCAAACTATTCTTCACTGGTATTCAAAAAACAAAAGGTCGCTTCCATGGCGAAAAACAAACGACCCTTATAAGATCTGGCTTTCTGAAATTATGCTCCAACAGACAAGGGTTGCCCAGGGACTACCCTATTACAAAAAGTTTATTGAAAAGTATCCCAGCGTACAGGATTTGGCTTTGGCCAAAGAGGAAGAGGTCCTGAAACTATGGCAGGGACTGGGCTACTATTCACGAGCCAGAAATCTTCATGCAACGGCCAAATTGGTAACTTCCCAGTTCCAGGGAAATTTTCCTAAATCTTATGATGAACTTATAAAATTAAAAGGTATTGGCGATTATACCGCAAGTGCCATTTCATCTATTTGCTTTGGGGAAGCACAGCCTGTGGTAGACGGTAATGTTTACAGGGTTTTAGCAAGATATTTTGGTATTGATCTTCCTGCCAATTCTTCAAAGGGGATAAAATACTTCAAAGATTTGGCGGTCGAAGTTATGGACTTTAAAAACATTGGCGCATACAATCAGGGTATCATGGAATTTGGAGCAATGCAGTGCACACCACAAAACCCTGATTGTGATTCCTGTCCATTAAACATGAGTTGTTATGCCAAGCTACAGAATAAGATTAGTGAGCTTCCTGTAAAAATAAAAAAATCCAAAGTTAAAATACGTCACTTCAACTATCTGGTTTTAATGGATAAGAACAGGAATACTGTATTAAATAAAAGAAACGGTAAAGGAATATGGCAAAACCTATACGAATTTCCATTAATTGAGTCAGCCAATCCTTTAAAAGAGCAGGAATTACTTGCCAAAATAGAAAACTTAGAAGAAATAGAGATAAAGAAGGTGTTTCCCTGGCATCAACAGGCTGTAATCCATAAATTATCGCATCAGCACCTGAAAACACGGTTTTGGATCGTAGAAACAAATCAGGATCTTAAGAATGGTTTTCCAATTAAGAGGTTAGAAGATTATCCTGTCCCGGTATTGATCGCAGATTTCATAGAAACATTTAAAAATTCGTACTTTTGACCTAAATAAATATCATGAGCGGAACATTAAATAAAGTGATGCTAATTGGGCATCTGGGTGACGAAGTAAAAATGCATTATTTTGAAGGTGGTAATTGTATCGGACGCTTTCCGATCGCGACCAATGAAACCTACACGAATAAGCAAACCGGGGAAAAAGTGACCAATACAGAGTGGCACAATATTGTAGTTCGCAATAAGGCTGCAGAGATATGCGAAAAGTATTTAAGCAAGGGAGATAAATTATACGTGGAAGGACGCCTTAAAACACGCCAATGGCAGGGAGAAGATGGCGCTTCCAGATATACTACCGAAATTCATGTACAAGATTTTACTTTCCTAACTACCAAACAGGGTAGTATGGATCATGATTCTCAGGCAGCATCAAAAAACGTTCCCAGGGCCACTGCAAAAACAGTCCAGAATAAACCTGAGCAACCTGCCTCTGTTCCAGAGACTGAACAGGACGATGATTTGCCATTTTGATTTTATAAATAATAAAATATCGCGTGGATCCGGATCCCTTTCTACTCCTTCTTGGTTTTATAGATTTTGATAGTGCCTTTGTAGTTAAAGTATGCGTGCTTGTATTGTTATTGGTATGTTCTGGTATGATCTCAGGGGCCGAAGTCGCTTTTTTTAGCCTTTCTCTCACCGAAGTCAAAGAAATAGAAGAACGGAAAACATCCAAGGGCCTTATTATTGTCAGATTATTGGAGCGACCCAAGAAATTGCTGGCTACCATACTTATCGCCAATAATGCTATCAATATTGGGATCGTCCTTTTATTCAGTGCAATAGGGGATACCTTATTTTCAAATATTACCTATAAACTGATGGGTGTTATTTCGATCCGATTTTTGTTGGAAGTAGTTGTTGCCACTTTTTTGATCCTGATGTTTGGTGAGATATTGCCCAAAATATACGCGAATCGAAATAGGCATATATTTTCGAATTTTATGGCGTACCCCTTAAAAGTACTGGATATATTGCTTACTCCATTGAGTATGCCTATGCGGTCGGCAACTATTTATATGTTTAATAAACTGGGCAAACAGAAAACCAACTTAAGCGTAGATCAACTTTCGCACGCCCTGGAGTTAACCTCGGAAGGAGATACGACCAAAGAAGAGCAGAAAATACTAGAGGGGATTGTCTCTTTTGGAAATACCGATACCAAACAGGTGATGCGCCCCCGGATCGATATTTTCGCTTTGAGGGAAGATATGAAGTTTGTTGAGGTTATTGAAGAGATCCAAAAACACGGATATTCGCGTATTCCTGTTTTTTCGGATCATATAGATCAGGTAATAGGCGTGCTCTATGTAAAAGATCTGCTACCCTACATTGATAGAAAAAACTTTAATTGGGTGTCGCTGGCGAGGGATCCTTATTTTGTACCGGAAAATAAAAAACTGGATGATTTACTCCTCGAATTTCAGGAAAAGAAAATTCACCTTGCCGTAGTGGTAGATGAATATGGGGGCACTTCCGGCATAGTGACCCTGGAAGATATTATTGAAGAGATTGTAGGGGATATCAGCGATGAGTTCGATGATGAGGATTTGATATTTTCGAAATTAGACGATTTCAATTACGTTTTTGAAGGAAAAACAACTTTAAAAGATTTTTACAGGGTTGCCAAAATAGAGAACGAAGCAGATTTTGAAGAACAGAAAGGGGAATCTGAAACCATAGCGGGATTTGTGCTTGAAATAGCAGGAAGTTTTCCCAAAAGAGGGTCAAAGGTCGTATTTAAGAACTACCAATTTGTTGTGGAAAGCCTGGATAAGAAACGGTTGAAACAAATTAAAATAACTTTGCCCCATGCAGTGTAATTGGTTTATTTTTCTACTTCTGAGCTTTATGGTGTTTGTTTCTTGTAAAGAAGAAGTATTACCCAAACCCAGGGCCCAATTACGACTGGAATATCCGCAAGGAAATTCGGATATCGTTGAAACGCCGGACTATTCCTTTCAGTACAATACCCTGGCACAGATCAAAAACAGGAAAGGATCTTCCTTTACCCTGGAGTACCCGGGTTTAAAAGGCGCTGTTTTTATAACCTACAAGCCTGTCGAGAACAATTAAAATGTATTATTAGCAGATGCCCAAAGACTGTCCTACGAACATGTGGTTAAAGCCGACAATATATTGGAACAGAGATTTGTAAACGAGGATACAGGCGTGTATGGGATGTTTTATGAAGTGAAAGGGAATGCTGCTTCCCAGGCACAATTCTATGCAACCGATAGTATTCGGCATTTTGTAACTGGTGCACTCTATTTTTATGCTAAACCCAACTACGATTCTATTTACCCTGCTGCCATCTATCTTCAAAATGATGTTCGGAGGATCATGGAGTCTTTAAAGTGGAAATAAAGGAATTGGACAATACCAGTAAATAAATCTCAACCCAATGAACAGGGAGCAGCTTTTAGCATGTCAAAACAGGATAAAGCCATATATCCATAAAACTCCTGTGCTTACCTCGCGCCTTATCAATAAAATGGCAGAAGCTGAGGTTTACTTCAAATGTGAGAATTTTCAGCGTATGGGGGCCTATAAAATGAGGGGAGCTACCAATGCCATTCTTCAGCTATCTGAAAAAGAGAAAGCAAAGGGGGTTGTTACGCATTCTTCCGGGAATTTTGCACAGGCACTGTCACTGGCGGCACAAAGCTTAGATGTAAAAGCACATATTGTAATGCCAAGCACGGCTCCGGAAGTAAAAAAGAAAGGAGTAATTGAATACGGTGGAAAGATCTATGAATGTGCCCCTAATTTAGAAGCAAGGAACGCCGCAGCTAAGGCGATTCAGGAAGAAACAGGAGCTACTTTTATTCATCCATCCAATGATAAAAATGTTATTCTGGGGCAGGGTACGGCCTGCCTGGAATTATTACAGGAGTATCCTGATCTAAATGCTGTCTTTGCCCCGATAGGTGGTGGGGGCCTTATAGCGGGTTCCGCCCTGGCAGCCTTTTATTTTGGCAATGAATGCCGTGTAATAGGAGCAGAGCCTTTTGAAGTGGATGATGCATACAGGTCTTTCCATAGTGGTAAAATTGAAACGAATGCCACTACCAATACCATTGCTGACGGATTAAAAACAGAATTGGGAGATAATACCCTTCCTGTTATCCTTAAACACGTTAGCGAAATTGTAAGGGTAACGGAAGCAGAAATAATAGCTTCCATGCGCCTTATATGGGAGCGGATGAAAATTATTGTGGAACCTTCCAGTGCTGTTGCATTGGCAGCATTACTAAAAGATAAAAAGAAATATAAAAACCAAAATGTCGGTATTATTATATCTGGAGGGAATGTAGATCTGGAACACCTTCCTTTTTAAGACTTAGTTTCCTTCCAACAATTCCTCGGCCTTCCGTATACTGGTATTTATTTCATCACGAAGCAACTTTACTTTTACCTCTTCTTCATTAAGCCATTCTTTTTTTTCAGGGGTAAGCTCTTTTCCATTAAGCGTTTCATCAGAAGTGAAACGGTCTCCGAAACCTTTCATCCAATCCATCATCGATTTATGTGCCGATTGAAGATCGCGCATGGCTTTTTGATATTCTTGTCCGGTAGCAGTAGAATCTACCTTGGGCTTCAACTGGGCCACTAATTTACTCAGGGCACCCATTTTGGGCATTACCTCATCATGTATGGCAATGACCTGCTCCATTTGTGAAGGCTCTTCTTGTTTTTTCTCTTCCGTTTTGCAAGCACCAACTACCAAAATTAGGGATACAAGGTAAAGTAGATTTTTATAAGACATTGATATGATTTTTATTTTGACAAAATTACAAAAGAGAACAGTATTTATTTCGCTAAAAAACATCAATTTTGCCCCTTAACTTAACTATATGAGTGATGTTAACCGGAAATGGTTCTACCTGATCGTTCTTTCCATTATCTGGGGGACTTCGTATATTCTGATCAAAAAAGGATTGCAAGGTTTTACTCCGATTCAGTTGGGTGCCGTAAGGATCGTGATAACAACCTTTTTCTTATTCCTGGTAGGTTTTAAAACATTAAAGGGGATTAGTAAAAAAGAATGGTTTTGGGTCGCAATGTCTGGATTGGCGGGAAGTTTTATCCCGGTCTTCCTGTTTGCATTCGCTCAAACCGAAATAGACAGCAGCATTGCCTCTATATTGAATTCCCTGGTTCCATTGTTTACGATACTCATCGGATTCCTGATATTTAAAATTGCATTTAACCGAAACCAAATAATAGGTGTATTGATAGGGTTGTTGGGGGCGATGCTCCTCATACTCGTAGGATCGGATATCAATCCTGACCAGAACTACTGGTACGCAGGCCTGGTCATCATTGCGACCATCTTGTATGCGTGCAACGCTAACATTATTAAAAGCAAACTGCAGGATGTTTCCCCCATGGCCATCGCTGTTGGAAACTTTGCGATTATGTTGGTTCCTGCCCTCATCCTGTTGTTCTTTTCAGGGGCATTAGGTTCAAACGTTACACAGGGCGAATACTTTTATAGTTCCCTGGGATATGTAGTAATTCTGAGTATTGTAGGAACTTGCATTGCGAAAGTGATGTTCAATAGGCTTATCCAGATCTCCTCACCCGTCTTTTCTGTTTCTGTTACCTATCTCATACCCATCGTTGGGATATTCTGGGGGCTCCTGGATGGGGAGAAATTTACTCTATGGCAAGTAGGTGCCGCAGGGATCATTTTGCTGGGGGTTTACCTGGTAAACAAAAAAAGAAGCGTACCTCAGATTTGAAATACGCTTCTCTCCCTTTAAGACTATTATGTCTATTCGAAATCGGCTTCTGTAACGTCTTTATTGATTACAGCTTCCAATAATTTCGTTTCGATCATTTGAGGTCCCATACTACTCACTCTGATTGAAGGAAATTTGATGCCCTCTATTTCCTGGTAATCCTTCATAAAAGATTCCTGGTTTTGGGTCTGACCATTCATTGTTGTTACCGAAGCTTCCTTTACTTTAAGCCCGCTTTCCATATCATAGAAGTAGGTAGCCTGAACCACAGTTCCGGGCACTTCAATTTTAATCGTTTCTCTTCCATCTACCATTTCCGTTCCTGCAACCTTTGCAGCACTATTGGCTGCAATGCTTTGTTCCGGAAAAATGCCCATGGAATTCTTCATGTCTTTTTGCAGATCTGATGGAAGGGGTACTTTATTGGCGCCTTGCTTCATATAAAGTTCATCTCCTTTGGCGATTACTCCCATCATGGGAGCATCATTCATATAAGTGGTCTGAGCCATTTTATCAGCGGTCCTTTTTTCTTCAACCTTAATGATACCACCCATCGCTGCTCCTTCATAAACCAATTTTAAAGACTGAATTTTAGCAACTTCGTCCTTCCCTCCAATGGCTTCAAAATATTTGTCAATAATAGACTGAACTGAAACTCCTTCAGGGATTGCTGCCTCATAATTTGGTTTTTCAGCATCGTTGGCGTATTTGTCATAGTATTTTACCGGTATTGTTTTCCCATTAAAACTAACCTTTTCCAGATTTTCAAGGACATCACTTCCTTTACCGACAACTACTATTCTGGCGTTATCCACGCTGAAATACTTTTGGGCAGCTGCCTGTACTTCTTCAACGGTAATGGCATTGATCCGTTCCAGATAGGTTTTATAAAAGTCCTTAGGTAGGCCCTCAGTTTCTATGTTTAATGCATATCCGGCTATGGTCGAAGGTCTTTCCAGTGCCCTTACAAATCTCCCAACATATTTAGCTTTTACGTTTTTAAGTTCTTTCTCAGAAACCGGTTCCTTGATGATCCGATCTATTTCGTATAGCAATTCAACCACCGAACTATCAGTTACCATGTTTCGGACACTTGCTGATGCACTAAACCTGGAAGGGATATACTTGTTATTTCCAATTCCCGAAGATGATCCATAGGTATATCCTTTATCTTCCCTTAGATTCAGGAAAAGTCGGGCTTCACCACCGCCTCCCAAAATTTGATTGGCAACCAGAGCAGGTAGGTAATCGGCATCCTTCATCTGTAAATTCACCAGGTTTTGTACCGTAACCTCCGATTGAACAGCGTTTGGAACGTCCACAAAGTTAATTTGTGTGTATTGCGCATCTGCCGGTTTAGAGAAGGAAAATGAAAGGGGTACCGCCTTGGTCCAGGGAGTAAAACGTGCGGTTACCAGTTCTTTTACTTCTTCAAAATTGACATCCCCAATTACTACTAAATACGCATTGGCAGGAACAAAATAGTTGGCATAGAATTGTTGAACATCTGCCAGCGTCACATTATTGACTGTTTCTTCAGAAGTGTATTCCCCGGCGGGATGGTTTACTCCATAGGCCAGAGCGCGTTGTACACGACTTGCAATAGTCTTGACATCCTTTTCCCCTGTTTTTAAGCCTGTAATAAGTTTGTCTTTTTCCTTATCGAATTCTTCCTGTGTAAAGTTGGGATTAATAGCAGCATCGGCCATTAGTTCCAGGATCCTGGGAAAATATTTGGATAAGGAACTGGCAAAGGCAAACTGCGAACCAAAGCTAATATTGGCGCCCAAAAAGTCGACCTCTTCATTAAAATCATCTTTTGGGATGGACTTTGAGCCATTGCCCAACAAACTTCCTGTAAGGCTAGAAACGCCGGCTTTGTCTCCTTCCAAAATAGGGGGGTTATCCAACGAAAGTTGAATGGATGCCCTAGGCAATTTATGGTTCTCAACCACCAAAACTTTGAGTCCGTTTTTTAGCTCAAAACGCTGGGGTTCATCCAAATTTATTTCAGGAGCTGGTCCTGGTTCCGGCATTTTAGATCGATCAATCTGTGCATGCGCAGAAATTGCCAGAAACGCGAATAATATTATACTATATAGCTTTTTCATTTTCTTAGTTATCAGTTTTGTCTTGTGGTAAATAGTCGATCACGACTCTTTGATTTGGTTTTAAATATTTTTCAGCTACTGCTTTCATTTCCTCCCTTGTAATAGATCGATAGATATCGATTTCCTTATTGATCAGATCAGTATCTCCATACAATAAATATGAAGTTGCCAATGTTCCAGCAATCCCCTCAATGCTCGAATTTTTGTTTACAAAACGATTCTCAAATATATTCTGCAATTTTTGATAATCGTTTTCCGAAATTAATTCGGTTCTTATTTTTGCGATTTCTTCATCCATTTCAACAACCAAAGTTTCTAAAGAAGTCTCGCCTACTGGGAGGGCAAAAACTAAATACATTCCATAATCTTCCTGACCATTGTAAAAAGCTTGTACAGCTAAAGCCTGTTTTTGCTCATCTACCATTTTTTTATAAAGCTTAGAACTTTTCCCATCGCTGAGGTAGGACGAGATCATGTCCAAAACATAGGCATCTCTATTTTTAAATCCCGGTGTACGATAGGCTAATACAGTCGCAGGGATTTGGACGTTGGCATCATAGGCTGTGGCCCTGATCTCTTCTGTGATGGGGTCTTCTAAAGGAAAATTACGAACAATGTCTGCTCCCCTTGGTATGGGTCCAAAATAATCCGAAATCATTTTTTTTGTTTCTTCCAAATTAATGTCTCCGGCTACTACCAAGACCGCATTGTTTGGTACGTAGTACTTTTTATTGTAAGCAATGACATCTTCAAGGGTAGCTGCATCCAGATCTTCCATAGTACCAATAGTACTAACCTTATAAGGATGAACTTTAAATAAGTTTTCCTCTACAGAAGAAAATAGTTTACCGTATGCCCTATTATCTATCCGTACCCGTTTTTCCTCCTTGACGACCTCCTGTTGTGTGTCGATACCGATTTGATTGATAATAGGATGCAATAGGCGTTCAGATTCTAACCATAATCCCAATTGCAAATTATTAGAGGGCAGTACTTCATAGTAATAAGTCTGGTCCTGAGTGGTGTAGGCGTTGTTTGATCCACCATTGGAGGAAACTATTTCAAACCATTTCCCTCTTTCGATATTTTTGGTTCCTTCAAATAAAAGGTGTTCAAAAAGGTGTGCAAATCCTGTTCTTCCTTCAGTTCTGTCTTTCCCACCCACATGGTACATTACTGAGGTTGTTACCACTGGTGCTGTATTGTCCTGATGCAGGATAACATGCAGTCCGTTGTCCAGGTTGTATTCTTCATAAGTAACTTCCTGGGCGTTGGTGGTCATAACCAGGAAAAATAAAGACAAACCAAGCCCTAATAATTTTCTTTTTCTCATGTGTTTTTTGTAATTAATTAAGTGAATAAAAGTAGAATTTCTGCAAGTGAATAGTACTATAATTTTTCAGAAAATTTGAAGGTAAATATAGAAAAAAGAACAGCTTTAACAAGAATTAACGGTAATCTTAACAATAATTTTTTAATTTAAGGGTAACTTACTAACCAGGTATAAATATGATGAAAATTGCACTCCCTATACGTTTTGGCATTGCAGCCAGTGGTAGTCTTATTGCCTATTTCTTAATATTGTCATTTGTTGGGCTGCATACCAACATATTTTACAGTCTTTTTAATGGAGTCATTACCGGTTTCGCTATCTACGAGGCCATTAAGTACTTCCGACTACAGGAAAAAGAACAATTTAATTATGGGACAGGTTTTAAGGCAGGGTTAATTACGGGATTTGTAGCCACCATTATATTTACGATCTTTTTTGCTATTTATGCCACAGAAATAGCTCCGGAATTTTTAGCCCAATTATCAACGCAATGGTTTAGCAGCTATGCTAGTTTTGAAGCCATTGTATTTTTCACGGTAGCTGTAATGGGCTTTGCAACAACATTGGTTCTAACCCTTAGTTTTATGCAGCTTTTCAAATCAAAAAGAAAGGCCAGTTAAACTCAGGTGAAATTCTGAATTTTTCACTTGTGATTTCCTAATTTAGCAGTATATTTGCACCCTCCTAATACGATCCTTTTTTATTTGGACTCGAAAATAGGAAGCTAATAATTAATAATTAATATACACGCTATGTATGCAATTGTAGAAATAGCAGGGCAGCAATTTAAAGTTGCAAAAGACCAGAAAGTGTATGTTCACCGTTTACCTGAAGAAGAAGGAAAGAAAGTATCCTTTCACA
>CALZFZ010000158.1 GCA_945786965.1 uncultured Muriicola sp.
ACATAGGATACTTAATCAATTTGCTCCTTTTGGCCCAGGGAACATGAAACCGGTCTTTTTAGCTCATCATTTGCAGGATTCCGGTTACGCCAAAGGGGTAGGCGAAGACCATAAACATTTGAAAGTAGCCATAAGGCAGTTTAATTCTCAAGTTATTGGGGCTATTGGTTTTGGATTGGGTGATAAATTAAAAAATGTATTAAACGGGAAGATGTTCAGTGCTGTATTTACATTGGATGAGAATGAATGGAATGGAACTGTAAGTTTGCAGTTAAAACTAAAAGATATTCGTGAGGCTTAAATTTTGTAAGGCACCAGGGAGAAGGAATCCCCATCGAAAACACCATAGGTGTAATGAGTAATCCAGTCGCCCAGGTTTACATAGGTTGCAGTGTCATTTAGCTTAATTTCAAGGGGCAGATGCCGATGTCCAAAGACAAAATAATCGCAATGATTCTCTTCCAATTTTCGCTTGGCGTATTGCACCAGCCATTCATTTTCCTCTCCCAGGAATTCTTTGTCTTCATCCCCGGAAATAAGCTTGTTTTTTAAGGAAAAGTACTGGGCTAGTTGAACGCCCCAATCGGGATGCAGCCAACGAAAACACCATTTTGCAATCGGATTTGTAAATACTTTTTTCATCCTCTTGTACCCTTTATCATGGGGTCCCAGCCCATCTCCATGTCCTATAAAAAAACTGGCTTTGTTTATCTTAAAGAGTTGTGGCTTGTGAAATACAGGGATTCCTAATTCTTCTTCGAAATACCCATTCATCCATAGATCATGATTGCCTGTAAAAAAATAGACAGGGATACCACTATCAGTTATTTCTGCTAATTTCCCTAAGGTCCTAACAAAACCTTTTGGGACCACCGTTTTGTATTCGAACCAAAAATCGAATAGATCGCCCAGTAAGAAAATAGCCGCTGCATCTTTTTTAGCCATATTGAGCCAGGCTACAAACTTGCGTTCTCTTTCGGCGCTTTGAATTTTATCGGGTGCCCCCAGATGGTTATCACTGGCGAAATATATTTTTTTACCGTCTGAAACTTGAATGTGCTTCATTTAAATATAAAGATAGGAAAATCAGTATGGGTTTTATTCATTGTCTTCTCCGAACCATTCTGCATAAGCAGTCTCGGTTTCTCGCAGTTTCAGTGAATGTAAGTGCAGGTTCTTTGGCAAACGACCTTTGATTCTTACGGCAAAATCGATCACCATATTTTCGCTGGTGGGCTGATAGTTGGCCAGGATCACTTTATGCCCCCTTTTTTGTAATTCCTTGGCTAATTCTATATGCGGGGTATTTTTATTAAAAACGGTCGCATGATCGAAAGGTTCTACTACTTCTTCTTTCACAATTTTTTTTAGGTCACCAAAATCGATGACCATGCCTAATTTAACATCGTCCTTGGAAGTACTTGGAGTTCCTATTACAGTAACGGAAAGCTTATAGCTGTGTCCATGTACATTTTTACATTTACCGTCATACCCATACAACGCATGGCCTGTTTCAAAGCTAAATTGTTTCGTAACTCGTATTTTACTCATTGGTTTTAAAATCTGAGCAAAGGTAGGAATTCTTTAAAAGGAAGGCACTACATAAACAACATATCCGAAGTGAGAATCAATTCAGGACCATGGGTTTCTTTTTTATTTTTAAGCCAAAGAGGGGCCGTAGCAGCTTCCATCTTCGAATTCCAAATTCGTAGATAATCCACGAACCTCCAAAAGTAGCACACATTAGAACAACAAACTTTGGGACAAAACCCCAGGATAGGTCCATTATGTAATAACCCGCAATGATGGTAACCGTTTGATGCAAGATATAAAAAGGATATACAGCCTCATTTGAATACGACAATGCCTTGCTTTGGTGGTTCAAATACTTTGCCGCGTATCCAAACAAGGCTAAGATCCACGACCAAAGGTTAAACACCTTCAATAGGGCTTCTGTAAAATGCAAGGCCATCGAATCCTCAAAAGTCATTACAAGGGCAAGCCATAAAGTGAATCCAATGACGCCACAACCTAGATAAAACCTGCGATGTAATGTTACTGACGTCCAAAACTCCTCCCTGACAGAGATTAATAAAAATCCAAACAAGAACAGGAAGGCATAGTTCACTATCGCGAACCAGTCTCCTATTAAAGCATGTGTTATTGGAAAAAATGGTTCAATCAAAGCCTCGCATATGTACAAGGGAATGAGGAACCAAAAAAAGCCCAAACGGGTTTTCACTTTGTTTTTAAGCCATTTCATGAACCTGTTGTCCCGGTGCCGTCGCAGGTATAGGAAAACGGGAAGCAATGCAAGGGAAAAGAGAAGTAAATAAGGCAAAAACCAAAGGTGATGCCAGCTAAAATTACCTGCCGGATAAATCCCTGAAAAAGCTTGTGAAGGCCAAAAGTCGAAAAAAGAACCCTGAAATTGATTATTCACAAGGCGCTCTATATACACTTGGGGAGGTACAATCAATAGCATCCCAACAGATAGAGGAATGTATAATCGCACAATTCGCTCGAGGGCAAATTGCTTTCCAGTTCTTTTGTTCAAGGCGTAAAAAGTGCCCATGCCCGAAATGACAAATAGTATGGGGAGCCTCCATTGATTCAGAAACAGCATTGGGTATTGCAACCAGGAATATTCAACATTGTTTTTGATGTGCCATCCCCAGGGCACAAAAAACATACCTACATGATAGAAAATCAGTAACCCAAAAACAATTACCCGTAACCAATCCAGATCGTGTCTACGCATGATGTTTACTTTTAAACAAATGTAAATTTAAAATCGGTTCATCTTGTTCAATTGTGGTGAGTGACAAGATTTTGGGACGGGGAACAAAGGCGATCAGATACTTCGAACCTTAGCTTCAAACTTTGGTATCATATTTCGGGAAACCGGGATCACCTGGTCACATTCTTTTAAGTTTAGCTTATAACCCTGTGCATTCCCCTTTACATTTTCCACAAAGGAAAGATTTACAATAAAGGATCTGTGGATGCGTACAATATTATTTAAATGATCTAATTGATTCTCAAGTTCTTTAATAGGGATCCTTTTCAATATTTTGTCCAATCCTTTCCCTTTTCTTAAATAAAGCATAACGTAGTTTCCTTCCGCTTTTGCAAAAAGAAAAGTAGCTGTTTCCAGTTCAAACCGATCCATTTTCACCTGGGTTTCTATAGGAATGATCGGCTGCCCATTTGTTTGTATATTGCCGCGATTTGTAAAGTTTAGCCTGATGGCTTCCCTGGAATATCTGGTATTTAGCCTATTATGATTTAAGGAAATAATGATCCCGACAAGTAAGATTCCCACTAAAAAGGTATTGCCAATTTCTTCCCGAAAATAACCCCATGACCAGTTATTTGGATTATTATAGATGAGGTCACGAATCAGAAACTGTCCAATACCGATAAGAAGTAAAAAACACCCAAGGAAAAGAAAATCCTTGCCAACAGACCAGTTTGCATCTAGGCCGGGCATAAAGTGTATAAAGGGATACAAAAAGAATAAAACTACGATTGGCATGCCGGCATGAAGCAGACTGATCCAAACAAAATCCATTTTATGCTCAGTAGGATCTACATTGAACGGAGTAAAAAAATAATTAAATAAGAATGCCAATAAAAAAATTGTAATTCCCAGCAATACTAACGACTTGCCTCTGTAATAAAACGGGTAGGGTCTATCAAAAAATTTAAAAATGGACTTTTTAATCGCCATAGCAAAGTGCTAACTCGTATTATTTTTTAAATGCACTTAATGCCTTTCTGGTATGCTGAGAAAGAGCCAAATTACCTGTTAATTCTGCCCGGTTTAGCAATAAGGTATCCCAATTTTCGGCATTTGCCCAAAGCACTTTTTTTAGTTCCTTAAGTGCCATAGGATTATAGGTAGCTAATGTAGTGGTGTAATACTCCAATTCTTTATCCATTTCTTTGATGGTACTGAATACTTTGGAGAATAACCCTTTTTCTTTTGCCCAATAAGCATTTTTCCATTCGGATGGAGAAAGGGATAATTCTGCCAAACCGGCAACTCCTATTTTTCGCTCCACTACCGGGGCAATAACCAAAGGGGCTATTCCAATAGTAAGCTCAGAAAGTCGTATGGCAGCATCTTCTGTGGCAAAAACGTAATCACAGGCAGCGATAAGGCCTACACCCCCACCTACGGCCTTCCCCTGAACTCTTCCGATGATAGGCTGGGAACATTGCCTCATCATATTAATTACATGCGCAAAACCGCTAAAAAACACCTTTCCTTCTTCTATTGTGGAAACAGCCATAAGTTCATTAAAAGAAGCTCCGGCACAAAATATGTTGTTTCCTTCAGATTTTAGGATAATGACAGAAACATCTTTGTTGTCTGATAAGGATATAAGTTCTGTAGAAAGGCGGACTAATAATTCAAAAACAAAGGAATTACTTGCTGGATGCCCAAATTCTATAGTAGCAACCCGGTTTTCAATCTTGGTATACAAACTTCCGTTTGGTCTAGTTGTTCCCATATGGTATCGATTTGCTCAAAATTACATCTTTTGTAATAGGGGGCGAAATTTTCGCCGGAACTTCCATACCAATGCCCCACCGCGTACCACCATCCATAATGTTATGGCTATCCATATGCCATGCAATCCCAATCCCAAGTATTTCCCAAGCAGTAGCATAGGAATAAAGCCTAAAAAAGTGGCGGTCAGCAAAACGTTACGCAAATATTTCATCTCGCCCAGCCCTTTAAATAAACCATCAAAAACAAATGCAACTGTGTTTATTGGCAAGGCTATGATGACGATGTAAAATATAGAATAAAAGGTGTCCAAAACCAGCGTTTCATTTGAAAACAATTGTCCTAATGGCCGATATAAAATGAACCCGATTCCCATCAAAAGGATACTTACCACAGTACCATAGAGGATTATTTTTTTCGCCAACTTCCATAAATTCGTATAGTCCTTCGCCCCTAAAAGTCGCCCTCCCATGATATTACCGGCAGCGCCATAACCATCAATAAAAAATGCAGCAAAGAGCCACAGATTAATGGCTATGGTATGAGCACCAATATACCGGTCTCCTAATGCGGCAGCTTCCCTTACTGCCAAAACAAGGGTAATATTCAATGCAACTGCGCGAACAAAAAGATTAAGACTCATGACTACCAAACGCCCTAACTCCGGATGGATTGGAAATTTGGGAATCAGTTTAATATTTGTTTTAGAGATCAATAAGATGAGCGCCATAGTGGCCATGACCGCCTGTGAAATAAGACTGGCCCATGCCGCCCCCTCCAGATACAATGGTTCTAATAGATCAGGGATTCCATAAACAAGTGCAAAATCGAGTATAATATTTAATACAGCGCCAACGATAGCTATCATCATGGGCCAATACGTATTCTGAAGCCCCCTGAAAATACCCATAATAGCAAAGACGAGTAGTGTAAGCGGAAACCCCCATACCCGTATCGAATAGTAGGAAACACAGAATTCAAGGATTCTGCCACTGGCATTTAAAAGCTGAAATATTTCTTCTACAATAAAAATCGTTGAAAGTAAAATCAGAATACTCAATAGCAAATTAAGGCATATGGCCTGGGCGGGTAAGTTGGCTACATCATTGAGTTTACCAGCGCCAAGATATTGAGCGATGATGGCAGAAATGGCGCTTCGCGTTTGTCCTAAGATCCAGATAAGCATAGACAAAAAAGCCCCAACAATACCTACTGCGGCCAGGGATTCTAACCCATGAGTTGGAATATTCCCAACAATGGCCGTATCTGTAATAGAAAGTATGGGCTCTGCAATACCTGCTATGGTTGCCGGGATGGCTAACTTATTTATAGTTTTAAAACTTACGGCCGTTTTCAAAAGCGAGATTAAAGTATTAGTTCATAACAGTAAAAAGGATATTCACTTTGGTTGGGAAAAAAGATTGACCCCAATTTATGGTACCCCCGGTTAGCATAAAAGCGTTGATTCCCTTCATTTTTGCTAAAAGTATCCAAACGAATGGATACAAAGTGATGTCTTCTGGCACGGGCTTCGGCAAAATCCATCAATTGCCGCGCATATCCTTTTCCCTGGAAATCGGGATGAACAGCCAAACGATGGATATATACGTTATTTACGTTTGGAGTAAGCCATTTAACCGATTCATATTCATAATCCATTAAGGTGGAAATGGAGATACAACCTAAAATTTTGGTATAGTCAACCAGTACATAGAGTTCTTTTCGTGTTACATCTTTCTCCAAGGCCTCTTTAGAAGGATACGAATCATTCCATTGATAAATTCCATTTTGAATCATGTGCCTAGCACATGCTCTGCATACGTTCAGAATCTCCGGAATTTCAAGTATCTTTGCCTGTCTAATCATTAGAACGTGCCAATTAAGCTGTAAATTTATAGTAATAATCCATAAACATTATGAAGAACATTTTAGTACCCATAGGAACTTCGCCCAATGCACATGAAACACTACAATACGCCGTTGATCTAGCGGCCGAATTTGCTTCTCGAGTTTATGTGATGGAGGTATTCAGCGTAACCAGTGGGGCAGGGAGTCTTACCAATATATCTAAAAGAGTAGCCCAGAGCGGAAAGGAAAGACTAAAAGAAGTCATCAATAAGGTAAACAATAAAAATGTAGAAATTAAAATTGCGACTTATAATGGGGACTTGATAGATGGGCTAAAAGAAATAGACGCGGAGCTGGGGATAGATATTCTTGTGATTGCTCCAAGAAGCAATGATATAAAAGAAGAGCTTTATTTAGGACATACATCCGGGAGGATCATTAAACGGACGGATATACCGACATTAATTGTTCCCAAAGGAACCAAATTTACACCTTATAAAATTATATTGACGGCGTTTAAATCTGGGATCTTAAAACGGAAACGAATCCTAAACCCGCTTATTAGTATAAAAAATAAATTTAAGTCTGAAATTCATTTATTGTTGGTAAAAACCCCGGGGTATACGGATAATGATCTTCAGGTAAACACAGCATTGATGGACATAAGTTCCCAAATGACGCTTACCGAACATGCAACCACCTATCTGGGTATTCTTGAACATATTCAAGCTCAACATCCGGATCTTCTTTGCGTATTTAGGAGGAAAAGAGGCGTGTTTACCAGCCTGTGGGAAAAGAATACTATTCCAAAAGCTGAATTTTCTGCAAGGATCCCCGTATTGGTCTTATGTGTAAAGAAAGATTAAGCTACAAAAAAACCACCACGCTTGTGATGGTTTGGTGGAGAATACCGGAGTAACTTCGTTGCTCCGCATAGGCTTCAGTCCTGCAAATACAATCGGCCGTGACCTTACGGCCCCAGGCATTTAAAACACGAAAGCCACTCAAATAAATTTGGCGGCTTTCCTTTCTTTTAAACGCTGTCCCGATTGCGCTTGTTCGTGGAGAATACCGGAGTCGAACCGGTGACCTCTTGCCTGCCAGGCAAGCGCTCTAGCCAGCTGAGCTAATCCCCCTTTAACGGAATTTCAAAGGAACTACTTTTTGAGAAAGTTTCAAAACACAACCTTCTTTTTCTTTTAAGAAAAGAATAACGCTTTTTGTTTTAGTTATTTTGCTTAGAGCATTATTTTAGGGAAAATTTGACATATGAGAACTTTAAAGAATAAAGTTGCCTATATAACGGGCGGATCTAAAGGGATTGGCTACGGAATTGCCAAATCGCTCCTTGAGGCAGGAATGAAAGTGGCCATTAGCGGCAGAAATCTTGAAGACCTTCAAAGAGCAGCCCAGGGATTAGGTTCAGAGGAAGACCTATTACCCATAGCCTCGGACGTTACGAATCCAAAAGATGAAGAAGGAGCGGTGACTAAAATATTGGAAAAATGGGGTCAGTTAGATGTGGTTCTCGCCAATGCGGGCGTTGGGATATTTGCACCTGTGGATAAGCTAAGCACTACGGATTGGCAACAAATGATAGAAACGAATTTAAACGGGGTCTTTTATACCTTAAAGGCATCGGTGGAAGCCCTTAAAAAATCAAAAGGATATTATATTACCCTCGCTAGTCTGGCGGGAACCAATTTTTTCCCTAACGGATCCGGGTATAATGCCTCAAAATTTGGGGTCGTAGGATTTACACAAGCGGCGATGCTGGACCTTCGGCCTTATGATATAAAGGTATCTACGATTATGCCTGGTTCCGTTGCGACCTATTTTAATGAGAATGAACCCTCAGAAAAGGATGCCTGGAAAATACAACCGGAAGACATTGGCGAACTGGTTTTGGATCTGCTTCGCATGAATCCGAGAACCTTGCCCAGTAAGATAGAGGTGAGACCTACCAGACCGGACAAAAAGTAAGGGCTATGTTTCCTTGGCGACAAAAGGCACGTCCAAGGAGCAGATTGTTTCCAATAAATTATATAATTGCTCTTTAAAAAAATCGAGGGTTTGAGGAGAAATCTCCGTATCCTTTTTGCTGCGTCCTGTATTTGCCTTGGTGGCAAAGGTTAACAACCCTTCTTGCAGGTTTTTAAAGGGAACGATAGCAGCCTCAAATTGATCCAAATTGTGTTTTTCCGAATACATCAGGGCGTAACACAGCAGTTGAAAGGCTTTGCTTTTATCAGGCTCGTTTATTATACTTTCCCATTCAACGATCTCTACTTCTGAGCGTTTCGCATTTCCAGTTTTGTAATCCAGAATCCTGACTTTGCCATCAACAACATCTACCCTATCCAAAGTTCCTTTAAGAAATATAGGAAAAGGGATTCCTGGAACCGTAAACTCCATTTTCATCTTTTCTTCCAGTGCCAGCACCCTTATTTCGTGTTTTGCAGCGTCATTAATTTCCAGTTTAATATAGTTTCCAATGTAGCGCTCTATAACTTTAAATGCTATCAGGTTTTTACCACTCCTTACGTCCACATTTGGATAGCTTTTGGTGAAATGCTCTTTAACAAGTTTAGGAATTAAAGGGTTTAATGATCTCAATTTATCGGGCGATAGCAGCGATCCAATAAAAGGCTGGTATAACTCTTCCAGTGTATTGTGGATGACAGTTCCAAAGGTATTAGCGGCTATGGTCTCTTCAACATCGGATGGGTCTTCAATTCCTAAAACGACCCTTTTATAAAAATCAATGGGATTTCGAATGTAATTCGACAATAAGGTGGGAGAAAATCCTTTTTGTGCCCGCTCTTTTAATTTAAGAAGAACGTCAGGATCCTTCCCAATAGTTTCCAGTTGGGCCACCTGTACCTTTATGTCTGGTGAGGCCACTAAGTGAAGGATATCTTGCTTTTTATTCTCATCCGTTAGGAGTTGGGAAATAAAACGGCTTTTTTCCCCGCCTTCCAGAACATCAGGTTGCGTATTATATAGGATATAAACATTTTTAGCACGCTGTAACAAGCGATAAAAATGATACGTATAGACCGCATCTTTTTCCTTATAGGTAGGCATGTGAAATTCATTTTTCAGATCGAATGGAATAAAGGAATTATTGCTTTTTCCGGAGGGCAGAATGCCCTCATTCACAGAAGTAAGTATTACAGTCTCAAAATCGAGATTTCTGCTTTCCAACATCCCCATGATCTGAACACCTTCCAAAGGTTCTCCATAGAAGTCGAGGGTTTCATTCGAAATAAGTTCCTTATAAAGACTCTGCAAGGATTTCAGATCTTTGATGAAATCATATTTGGTGAGGTACTCTTTCAATTGATGGAATAACACATTGAACCTGACTAAATATTCCATGGCCAGGGTATCTTCTTTTGTTTCAAGAACCGTTTTTAAAGAAAAAATAAGTTCTAAACATGTATCTACAAATGTTTTGGGAGCTACAAATGTTTCCGAAAACAACATATCTATAATTTGAAGATCAGAAGTGATCATGCTGCGAAGCAAGGAGGGAGTAAGGTAAACCAAGTTTTTAGCTCTTATGGTTTCAGAGATCCTTGTGGTTTGGTCTGCTTCAGTATTTAGGAGCGATTGCATATAGGGGTGAGAGAGGAGGGAAAGTACGTCTTTATAAAACCAGCCTCTGGGCTCCCAATGCAGGTAAAGCTCAATAAACTCATTAAACATCCCGGCCATAGGTGTTTTATGAAGTGGGAATCCCATGGTGATGTTGATCTTAGATATTTCGGGAGGTATAGCGTTTAGTATAGGGTTTAAAAGGGACTCGTTGCCCAGAACAATAGCGGTTTGGCTTAGGGGGGTGGCACGCTCCCGTTGAATTTCCTTTAAAAGATTACCAACGTACTTGGCTTGGGAAACATTTTTGGGTATACCTATGATCTGTATGTTTTTTTTGGAAAGGTAGGACTCCTTAAGCCCTTTTAAAGGATGCCCGGAAAAATAGGGCCATGTTCTTTTATAGGACCGGATGAAATATCCCGCATCATGAACAGTATCTTCTAAAAAATAAGGATCCAGGTCCCAATAAATGTCGGCCTTTTTTTGCAACAAC
>CALZFZ010000159.1 GCA_945786965.1 uncultured Muriicola sp.
GCAGCCTTAAATTACTATAATTTAACAGCTTCATAACATGAAAATATTAGTTAGTATCAGCAACGTTCCGCATACTACTTCCAAAATCAATTTTACGGCAGACAATACCCTAATCGACACCACCGGAGTGCAATTTGTAATTAATCCCAATGATGAATTTGGATTAACCAGGGCCATGTGGTTCAAGGAAAAACAAGGAGCCAGTGTTCATGTGGCCACCGTGGGTACCGTCAGTGTAGAGCCCACCATGCGCAAGGCATTGGCCATTGGAGCGGATGAAGCCACTAGGGTTAATGCCGAACCTACAGATGGGTACTTTGTTGCCAAGCAGTTAGCAGACGTTGTTAAAAATGGAGGGTACGACCTGATCATAGCAGGCAGGGAATCTATAGATTATAACGGGGGCATGGTTCCCGGAATTATGGCGGCCCTCTTGAATATGAATTTTGTGAATACCTGTATTAGCCTTGAGGTGGAGGGTGATAAAGCTACGGCAATCCGTGAAATAGACGGCGGAAAGGAAACCATTGCTACTTCCTTACCACTTGTTATAGGCGGCCAAAAGGGATTGGTAGAAGAAAGCGACCTGCGCATCCCAAATATGAGGGGCATTATGATGGCCCGGCAGAAAAAACTGAATGTCATTGAACCGGTAGCGGCCACTCAAGCTACTTCCGATAAAAAATTCGACAAACCCGCACCTAAAGGGGCTGTAAAATTGATAGAGGCAGAAAATATTGGAGCACTCATTGACCTGCTGCATAACGAAGCCAAAGTAATTTAAAAGATTCCAAAACGAAATCAAACGATAAAAATATGTCCGTACTAGTTTATACAGAATCCGAGAATACTAAATTCAAAAAAAATGCTTTTGAAACAGCTTCCTACGCCTATAGTGTGGCAAAGGCGTTAGGTACAGAAGTCACAGCGGTTTCTTTCAATATGGCCGATAATGCAATCCTTGGTACCTATGGCGTTTCAAAGGTTTTGAAAATTTCCGACGATTCCCTTAAAACGTTTAATGCCAAGGCCTATGCCACTGCTATTGCACAGGCCGTAAAAAAAGAGGATGCCAAAGTGATCATCGTTAGTTCCAGTACCGATTCCAAATTCCTGGCTGCTCTCTTAACAGGAAAACTTGGGGCCGGCTATGTCCCTAACGTAGTAGCAGCGCCCGATAGTACAAGTCCTATGGTCGTAAAAAGAACGGTTTTTAGCAACAAGGGATATGCACATACTGAGATTAATTCAGATATCAAGATCATCGGGGTTTCTAACAATGCGTTTGGTCTGCACGAAAACAAAACCGCTCTTAGTGAAGAGAATTTTACACCTTCTTTGAACGAATCGGACTTTTCTGCCAAATCTGTTAAAGTGGATAAAGTAGCCGGAAAAGTCACCATTGCCGATGCAGATATTGTAGTATCGGCCGGACGCGGTCTTAAAGGTCCTGAGAATTGGGGAATGATAGAGGAACTCGCGAATGTTTTAGGCGCTGCTACTGCATGTTCTAAACCCGTTAGCGACATGGGCTGGAGGCCACATAGTGAACATGTAGGGCAAACAGGAAAGCCGGTTGCCGCTAATCTCTATATTGCCATTGGCATTTCAGGAGCCATTCAACATTTGGCCGGCGTAAGTTCGTCCAAGGTAAAAGTGGTCATTAATACGGATCCTGAAGCTCCATTTTTTAAAGCTGCAGATTACGGGATCGTAGGCGATGCCTTTGAAGTGGTCCCAAAACTCACCGAAAAATTAAAGGAATTTAAAGCTCAAAACGCCTAATTTTTGTTAATTTGTACCCTTAAAGGGCTGTTTAAATGAATAGGACAATCCTGATATTTAAATAGCCCTTCGTGGTATCTATGTGATTATGAGTTTAGTTCGATTAAAAATAAAAGGAATCTCATACAGTCAAACTCAAAATGGTGCCTATGCACTTATTTTGAATGAGGTAGACGGCGATCGTAAATTACCCATCGTAATTGGCGCCTTCGAAGCACAATCTATAGCCATAGCCCTGGAAAAAGAGATAAAACCTCCCAGGCCATTGACCCATGATCTCTTTAAGAATTTCTCGGACCGGTTCGATATTGTCATTAAACAAGTTATTATCCATAAACTGGTAGATGGAGTCTTTTATTCCAGCATTATTTGCGAACGCGATAAGGTTGAGGAAATCATCGATGCCCGTACCTCAGATGCCATAGCCCTCGCCTTGCGTTTTAATGCGCCTATCTTCACTTACAAGACCATCCTGGACAAGGCCGGTATTTTTCTGAAATTCTCTTCCAAAGAGAACGATAAGGAACAAAAAGACGACAGTATTGTGGTAGATGAAATACTTCAGGAAGGCGAGACAGTCGAAATAGATTCAGGATCTGCGACCCCTTACAAGGAATTAAGTTTAGACGAACTACACAAAGAACTGGAAAAAGCGGTGGCTAATGAAGATTATGAAAAGGCTGCCAGTCTACGGGATGAAATATCCAAACGCAAATGATAATTTAGCCCTTTTTTCATGAAGCCAAAATATTGGATGCTTTTTTCCTTTTTATTGCTATCCCTTACGATCTTTGGCCAGGATACCATACAAACAGACAGCCTACTATCAGATCTCCCTTCCGTTATTGAGCAACAAACTGTTCAGGATACCGGTGGTTTTATTGCCAACCAGGGTTTTTCCTTGAACAGCCTGGGACGGGGTGCTCTGGGAATGGCCGTACTTATTTTAATCTCCTTTCTGTTTTCTGCCAAAAGAAAAGCCATTAACTGGAAAACGGTAGCAGTGGGATTGTCTATTCAGTTACTCCTAGCGATTGGCATCCTAAAGGTGCCTGCCATTCAATGGTTCTTTAATAAATTAGGTCAATTCTTTAATGAAATATTAAATTATACCCTTGCCGGGAGTCAGTTTATCTTTGGGGGTCTTTTAGACCTCGACAATCCCAATATCGGGTATATTTTTGCATTCCAGATATTGCCAACCATTATTTTCTTTTCGGCCCTTACTTCCGTACTTTATTATATGGGAGTCATTCAAAAGATTGTGAAAGGTCTGGCCTGGCTACTCACAAAATTCCTGGGAATTTCAGGGGCAGAAAGCCTGAGTGTTTCCGGAAATATCTTTTTAGGACAAACCGAAGCCCCATTGTTAATTAAGGCCTATCTGGAAAAGATGAACAAATCGGAGATCCTGCTCGTCATGATCGGTGGTATGGCCACTGTTGCAGGCGGGGTGTTGGCAGCGTATATTGGTTTTTTGGGGGGCAGTGATGAACAACTACGGCTCGAATTCGCCAGGCATCTTATTGCTGCTTCCGTTATGGCGGCTCCCGGCGCCATTGTAGTATCTAAAATTCTGTATCCTCAAACCGAGGAAGTAAACAAAGAAATACATGTTTCTGATGAGCAGATTGGGTCCAATATTCTGGATGCCATTGCCAACGGCACAACGGAAGGTCTGAAATTGGCTGTGAATGTGGGTGCCATGTTACTGGTTTTTGTCGCATTTATTGCTATGTTAAATGGAATTTTGGGCTGGGTAGGCGATATAACCTCATTAAATGATTGGATCGCCTTAAATTCGGGTTATGAACAACTATCGCTAGAAGCAATGCTTGGGGTGCTCTTTGCGCCACTTATGTGGCTTATTGGTGTACATACAGAAGACATCCTCCTGATGGGGCAACTTTTAGGGATTAAACTGGCCGCTAGCGAATTCATTGGGTACATACAATTGGCTGAACTTAAAGACATCACCAGCGGAACTCATTTTACATTCAATAAATCGATCATCATGGCCACCTACATGCTGTGTGGTTTTGCCAATTTTGCATCCATTGGGATACAGATTGGCGGTATAGGATCTCTGGCACCAGGTCAACGCAAGACCTTATCCGAATTTGGTATGAAAGCCGTACTTGGGGGTACGCTCGCCTCGCTGCTCTCAGCCACCATTGCAGGAATGATCCTGGGTTAAACCCCGCCTCTTTGTAAACCGCTTTCCGTTAATAAGTTTTCAAAAGAAGCATCCTCTGGCTTAAAGTTAACCCCTTGCTTTTTTTATTTTTACAATCGTATTAGACAAATCTAGTACCTTTAAAGAAAGAGCGTACCCATAATGAAACAATACCACGACTTACTGAAACATGTGCTGGAGCAAGGAAATGCGAAAAGCGATAGAACTGGCACCGGAACCATTAGTGTCTTTGGATATCAAATGCGTTTCGATCTTAGCGAAGGCTTTCCCATGGTTACCACTAAAAAATTGCACCTGAAATCTATTGTGCATGAATTGCTTTGGTTTTTAAAGGGAGATACCAATGTGGCCTATTTGCAGGAGAATGGCGTGCGTATCTGGAACGAATGGGCCGATGAAAATGGCGATCTGGGTCCGGTTTATGGTCATCAGTGGAGAAATTGGAACAGCGATGGCATTGATCAGATAAAAACCCTGATCGAGACCTTAAAAAACAATCCGGATAGCCGCCGAATGTTGGTTGCCGCCTGGAATCCCAGTGTATTGCCAGATCCTAATAAATCCTTCTCGGAAAATGTGGCCGACGGTAATGCCGCCTTACCCCCTTGTCATGCCTTTTTTCAATTTTATGTGGCTGATGGGAAACTCTCATGCCAGTTATACCAGCGAAGTGCCGACATTTTTCTAGGGGTTCCCTTTAATATTGCATCATACGCCCTGTTTACCCTAATGGTGGCTCAGGTATGCGGGTACCAGCCGGGCGAATTTATACATACGTTTGGGGATGCCCATATCTACAATAACCATAGGGAGCAAATAGATCTGCAACTGAGTCGGGAGCCCAGACCCTTGCCTAAGATGGTGCTGAATCCGGAGGTTACCGATCTATTCAATTTCAAGTTCGAGGATTTTACGCTTGTCGATTACAACCCGTATCCACATATTAAAGGTGCTGTTGCCGTTTAAGAAAATTTTGACTTTAGTCAATAAAAAAATCCGGGACCTTATACAAGGGCCCGGATCTCTTTTAGATTTTTAGGTCCGAATTAAAGCTCCAATACAGCGTTCTCCGTACCGGCAAAGTCGTTCCACTGGTAACGGTCGGCCTCAGGCTCATTAACATAAGCACCATCTACCAAATAACGGAATTCATATGAATTCTCTTTTGGTAAATCGAAGGTTCCTTTAAAAGTACCATTCTTTAATTTTTTCAAGATGTTTCCTTTTGGATTCCAGTTGTTAAAGTCGCCTACAACAGCTACTTTCTTTGCTTCTTCTGCAGGAACAGTAAAAGTTACTTTAACTACAGGTTTTGTCTTTAAATATTGTTTAGCAATTGCCATAATAATCAGTTTTAAAATTCACCGCAAAATTAATACATTAAATCCCTCATTTACAATGATTAACGAATATTTATCATATTCATAATAAAAGGGCAAAATTTAGTCCACTTTACTAAATTTGAGGTATCACTTTTTTGTAGTAGTTAACTTACCCGGGGCTGATTTAAGGAATTCTGCAATCCGATCTATTTCATTTTCGGTATTATAAATATGAAAACTAAGGCGAATTCCGCCACCTCGTTGCGAACAACATACATTTTGTTCTTCCAGATAGTGATACAAGCGATCGTCACCAATTAAATTAAAAATTGTACTATGGTCATTTCTAAATAGAATTTCATCTTTTAAAAGACCCAGGTTTCCAAATTCTTCCTTAGCCTTTTTCATCAATTTCCGATTGTGTGCTTCAATAGCAGGAAGCCCTGTATCGGAAAGCATTTTTAAAGAAAAATCGAGGCTTCCAAAACTCATGCTGTCCAGGTGCCCGGGTTCCAGGTGTTTTGCGAAACGAAATTTTCCCTTAGATTCCAAATTAGAATTCGCCGAGTTGAAACCAGTCGTTTTTAAAGTAAGTTGTTGCTGTATGGCATCCGAAAAAAGCATGAACCCGCAACCTGTTCCGGCTAAAAGCCATTTGTAGGCACTGGCCCCCAGAATGTCAATACCCGATGATTCAAAATTAAAATCATAGGCCCCGCAAAATTGGGTACCATCTGCGATGATCAATACTTCCGGATAGTTTCTTTTAATCTCCTTGAGAAAATCCAGGTCTATCTTTATTCCATTATCCCACTGTACAAGGCTCAATGCCAAAACACTAAAGGATCCTGACGAAAGTTTTTCCTCGATGTGCTGTTCCAGATGTTGGTCTATTTTGGTATACATTATGGAAAAATTACGACTTTCGAAAGGCCAGTTCACCGAAGGATAATCGGTTTCCAGCAAAAGGACCTCATGATTTTTGTCCAGGCCTTCAAGGACCATATTCAATCCCAAAGAAAAATTGGGAACCAGTGCTACATTATCTCGCTTACATCCAAAAAAGTCGCCCACAGTTTGCCGGGTATCTGAGATACGTTTAAAGCTTTCCATTTTTGAACTGCTTCCCCCTATCAGAAAATCAAGATCGTACTCCTGCCGCCATTCCAGTAATTGATCCGACAGCAAACCAATAGCGGCGGTGTTTGCATAAATACTGTGGTTTACTACAGGAAAATGTTTTCTTATTTTATCGAAGGACATCGTTCAATTAGTTTATTGAAATGCGAATACAAAGCGTAATAGAAATCGGATTAACTTAGAAAGAAGGCAGCCTGTTATCGCTTAATCCTTCCTGAATCTTCATATAGATTTCATGTATCTTTGCTGTTAAAGATAGCTATTAGCATGTTTTCCAAAAATAAAAAGGGGACGAATATAGATCTGGCGCAGCACGAGCAGATTGAATACGCTCAAGAACGCATTCATCAGAAAAAAAAGCTTTACCGGCACTTCGTATTTTTACTAATAGGCAGTGTTTTTCTGGTCTTATTTAATAAAATCCTGAAATATGGAGAAACGTATGATTGGGCCCTGTGGATCATCTGCTTTTGGTCATTTCTGTTTGTGATGCACGCCGTGAATGTTTTTGTACTAAAAGAGTTTATGGGACGCAATTGGGAACGGAAGCAAAGAGAAATTTTGGTTCAGAAACAGAAAGACAGGATCGCTGAAATTCAGAAAGAGGTTGAAAAAGATTTAGCCCCAACCCAAATTGATAAAAAAAAAGAACTGTGAGCAGTATTACCATGATCGCGGCAGCGGCAGAAAACAATGCCCTCGGCAAAGACAATGCCATGCTTTGGCATCTGCCGGACGATTTTAAACGTTTCAGGGCCCTTACCACCGGTCATAAAATAATTATGGGAAGGAAGACTTTTGAGAGTTTTCCCAAGCCATTACCTAAAAGAACACATATCATCATTACACGAGATAGATCATATACTACGCCCTATCCAGATTGCCTCGTAGTTCATTCAATGGAAGAGGCCATTGGTCTGCTCAAAGAAGACAAGCAAGGTTTCATTATAGGAGGTGGGGAGATCTACAACCAGGGATTGCAATTTGCAGATACCATAGAACTAACCAGGGTACATGCCGAGTATGCTGCCGATACCTTTTTCCCGGAAATTGATACTGATCATTGGAAACTCATAAAGGAAGAATACCACCCAAAGGACGAAAAGCATGCGGCAGATTTCAGCTACCTTACCTTTAAGCGTATCTAAAAATCTTTAAAAAATGCCTGTTGCTCCCCATTGACGTCTGTTAAAAAAGGTGTGAGTAATTCAACATCCGAATTGGTATAAAACGTATGTGTGGTAACTCCATGATCTGAAGCCAGCAACCGCTCTTTTTCGAGTACCTTAAACGTCTGATTGGCCACTGCTGCACCACTATCAATAATTCGCACTCCTTGTGGAAGCAATTGTTTTAACAAAGGAATAAGATGAGGATAATGGGTACACCCGAGGACCAAATGATCCATCCCGGCATCTAACATGGGTTTTAAATAATTCTGCAGTAATGCTTTGGTGTGTTCAGAGCTTCCCTGGCCTGCTTCAATCAATTCTACAAGGCCCGTGCCCTCCTGTTCTATAATATCAATTCCATGAGCATGGTTCTTTGATGTACTATGAAAAAGAGCGCTGCTTAACGTACCTTTTGTAGCTAAAACGCCAACGGTTCCTGACCTGGAATGCAATGCCGCAGGTTTTATCGCAGGTTCTATCCCTATAAAGGGTACAGGATACTGACCCCGCAAATATGCTATGGCATTGGTGGTGGCTGTATTGCAGGCAACCACTATGAGTTTACAACCATGCTCCAGCAGTAGTTCCGTATTCTTACAACTTAAATGAACAATCTCTTCTTTGGATTTTGCACCATATGGAGCGTTCTTACTGTCTGCCAGGTAGATCGTATCCTCATATGGCAGCCTGTTGTGCAATTCTTTCCATATGGAAATACCGCCAACTCCGGAATCAAAAATGCCAATAGGATGGTTGTTCACTACTTATTTGTATTTATAGTTTAGAATCCCGTAAAAATAAAAAAACCGTCCCTTTAAAGGACGGTTTTTATTTGTTTTAAAAAGAATACTAAAATCCTAAGGCTTGTTTTACTTCCGCCAATAGATCTTTTCCCTTGGCTACAATTAATCCGCCTCCCTGAGTAGCATCCATAACATAATCGTATCCCTGTTCTGCGGCAACTTTTTCAATGGCTGCCACTGCCTTTTCTGAAATAGGCTGGAACAATTCGGCTTGTTTCTTGGCCAATTCTTGTTGAGCAGCTTGCTGGGCTTCACCAATATTCTTTTCGAATCCCTGAAGCTCAATAGCCCGCTTTTCATTTTCTTCCTTCGATTTGGCAGAAGCTTCGCTTTGGTATTGGGTGTATTTATTTCTTAATTCGGTCATAGAACTTTCTATGTCTGCCCTGTAAGTTTCCTGTAATTTTTTAAGTTCTGCCTGTGCGGCTTTCATCTCCGGCATTTCAGACAAAAGATCCGTTACATTAATATGTGCAACTTTACTTTGTGCGTTTACAAATCCCGTAGCTGCAACAAATAAAACGATGGCTACTGCTACTTTCTTCAAGTGTTTCATGATGTTAAATTTACTATTTGAGTGTTATTATTGAATTTCTATTATTGATTTACTGAATCTTTTTTCTGTTCAGTTTGTTTTTGTCTTTCTGCTTCTTTTTCTTTCTTCTTGGCTTCCCTTTCTTCCAGTAATTTTTTTCTTCTGGCCTCGTATGCCTGTTTGCGTTCTTCACGCAACTTTACTTGTTCAGCCCTTTTTTCCTCTGCTGTCTTTTGCCGTATTTCATCTGCTTCCTGAGCTTTTTCCAATCGTTCTTTTAGTGCATCGGTCAAGGCCTCTTCTTCGTCTTCATCGCTTTCAAAATCTTCAAGCCTACTTTTGGCTGCCGATTTTGTGGGCTTACTTATTTTCCGTGTTCTTGCGATCCCTCTTAGCACTAACTCACTAATATCGTGCCGTTTTTCGGAGTACAACATTACAACATCCGCAGATTTATCAAAAATAAAATCGTACTTTTTATTGGCGCCAATGGTCTGTACTTCATTGAAGACCTGATCCTGTATTGGCTGTATTAATCGTTGTTTTTGCAGCACCAAATCTCCCTGTGGACCAAACCGGTCTTGCTGGTACTCCAACATTTCTTTTTCCAGGATCTGTATTTCTTCGGTCCGTTCTGCGATCAATTCATCCGTCAACAATACCTTCTCGGCCATCAGGTCCTTTTTCATTTGATCAACAACACTTTGTTTTTGTTCAATTTCCACTTTCCATTTTTGAACCTTATTTTCCAATTGTTCGGTGGCATCTCTGTATTCCTCTACATTTTCCAATATGTACTCCATGTCTACATAACCGATACGAACACCCCGTTGTGAAAACGCAAATGACGTTATGATTAAAGCGATGGCTGTTAAAAGAACGTTTGTCTTCATGCTAATTTGATTTATTACATAGAAAATATCGTGCCAAAATTACTAAAACTTTTAGAATGAGCGTTTTAACCTATTTTGTCCGGGAATTGTCTTGTAACTAGAATTGCTGGCCAATGATAAAATGTGTTTGCCACCCACTAGGACCATTTCCAGCCGATTGCGGCCTAAGGTCCTCATCAAATCCGTATCCAAAGTCTATCCCCAATAGACCAAATGCAGGCATAAAAATTCGCAAACCTACTCCGGCCGATCTTTTTAGTTGAAACGGATTAAATTGATTAAAATTGTTAAACGAGTTACCGGCCTCTAAAAAAGTAAGGCCATATATGGAAGCAGAGGGTTTTAACGTAAGTGGATACCTTAGCTCCAGCGAATATTTGTTGTAGACTATCCCCCCCTCCTGGGCAAAGGTAATGGGGTCTACCGGAGTTAAGGAATTATTTTCATAGCCCCTTAATTGAATGGTTTCTCTGCCATCCAGTGTGAAATTCCTTCCTAATCCGTCTCCTCCTAAAAAGAATCGTTCAAAAGGTACTTCCCCAACATCACTGTTGTAATTCCCCAGGAAGCCAAATTCAATATTTGTTCGCAATACCAGTTTATCTACCAAACGGGTATACCAGTCGCCCTTAAACTTAATTTTGTAATACTCTAACCACCTGAAGCGTTCCTGGTCTACACTTTCCAGCTCGTTCCTTTCGGCCGTTGTAAGATCACCGCCTAGTTGCCTTCTTTCTGTTTGTAATTCTGTAAGCTCTTCACTTCGGTCCTTTAAGGAGGCAAAATCCTTATCACTGAACATAGAATAAGGCGGCGTAAATTTGGCTGTAACCTCAAATATAGATCCTGTTAGCGGAAAGATACGCCCGGGACCTGCAGAACTGCGCGATATCCCAAAAGTATATGCCAGGGAATTGGATTTTCCATTCCCAAAATTAAACAACCCGGTACGGTAATTCTTGAAGTCGTACAACTGATAACTTAAGGAGTGTGATAACGTAAAGAAATCATCGGGCCATTGTACCCTCTTAGCGAGCCCTAACGATATTCCCGAGATCGAAAATTGCTGGTTCTTGTCAACTTCTATCCTACCACTATTACTGAAGGATGCCAAAAATTGTTGTGTGCGGGACAATGACAAATTAAAGCGAACGGGTTTTTTACCACCCAGCCAGGGTTCCGAAAAATTCAAACTGTATACCCGGAAGGTCCTACTGGCCTGCAGTCTCAAAGCAAAAGTCTGCCCGTCTCCCATAGGTACCGGTTTATAAGCCTTCCCGTTAAAAAGGTTTTGAATGGAAAAATTACTGAAGGATAATCCCAGGGTACCAATAAATCCACCACCGCCATAACCGCCCTGCAATTCTATCTGGCTCGACCCTGATTCTACCAGGCTGTATTCCAGGTCCACGGTTCCTGAATTGGGATCCGGGTTTTGAATGTCTGGTGCTATCTGTTCGGCATCGAAAAAGCCCAATTGTCCTAATTCACGGACACTTCGGATGATATTTTCTTTGCTGTATTTTTGACCCGGCCTTGTGCGTATCTCACGGAAGATAACGTGGTCGTTGGTCTTGTCGTTCCCAACAACATTTACATGATTAAGAAACGTTTCCTTGCCTTCAATGATTCGGATCTCAAAATTGATGGTATCGTTCTCTGCGGATACTTCCACTGGATTTATCTGAGAAAACAGATACCCATTGTTCTGATAGAGATTGGTGAGATCGTCCGCATCTGGTTTAGTTTCGTCTGCAATTCGTTTCCTCAACAATACGCCATTGTAGGTTGCTCCTTTTTTTATACCCAGCACCTGTGTTAGCTGCCGGTCTGTATAAACAGAATTTCCTACAAAATCGATCTTCCCGAAATAGTACCTATTTCCTTCCTCTACTTTGATCTTTACCTTTATATTTTCATCATTTACGAACTCAATGGTATCTGATAAAACCCGTGCATCTCTGTACCCGTTCTCTGCGTATTTGTCTGCAAGGGATTTAAGGTCTTCTTTATAATCTTCCGGTATATATTTCGACTTTTTCCAGAACCTTCCCAGTTTCTTTCTTTTTGTATTCTTAAGAGATTTCCTCAATTGACTACTGGAAAGCTTTTCATTACCTTCAAAAACAATATCCTCTATCTTAACCTTGTTGCCCTTTTTAACATTGATCACTATGTTTTCTGCATTGGTTCCCGAAGTATCGCGCGCTGTTGCAATAGCTACTTTAGCATTAAGGTATCCCTGTTTCTTATATTTGTTCTGAAGGTAGTTTTTGGTATTGGCTATAAGGCTCTCTGTAATTTTCTTTCCTTTTTTAAGATCGGTGTCCTTGATGATCTCGTCTATTTTTCGTTTTTTAACGCCATAGATGGTTACTTTAGACAAGGTAGGTCGCTCCCTAATATTAAGTTCAAGGTAGATATCCTCTCCCTCAATATTAATGATGTAGAACGAAATGTCACTGAAAAGTTCCAGTCCCCACAATTTCTTCAGCACCTCACTTATCTGATCCCCTGGTACTGTTATTGGCTGCCCAACCCGAAGACCTGTGTATGTTTTAACCGTTTGCTCATTGTAGCTTTGTAAGCCAGTTACTTCCAATCCTTTTAAGATATACTTCTTGCCACTATCGTACGGGACGTCCTGAGATATGGCTAAACTTGTTATAAAAAGGAGTAGGAAAGTAAAAAAGACTCTGAGAGATATGATACCTTTCATACCCCTAGTTAAGTTGTTCGCTTGTTTTTCCAAATCTTCGTTCTCTGTTCTGGTAATTTTTAATAGCTTCTGCCAGATGCTCCAGCCTAAAATCGGGCCAGAATACCTCCATAAAATATAATTCAGCGTAGGCTATCTGCCAAAGTAAAAAATTGCTGATTCGATGTTCTCCACTGGTTCGAATAAGCAAGTCTACGTCTGGCAAATTATGCGTGTAAAGATGGTTATTTATAATGGTTTCATCAATATTTTCGGGAGAAATTATATTATTTTTAACTTTGACACTGATTTCCTGAAGTGCATGTTTTATCTCTTCTCTGGCTCCATAACTCAGGGCCAGGGTTAACGTCATTCCCGAATTTTTTTGGGTCTTTTCAATAACCTCATGTAGCTCGGTGTATGCCTTTTTAGGGAGCGATTGGATATTTCCAATGGCATTTAACTTGATATTGTTCTTATCCAGGGTCTTAAGTTCTTTCTTGAGGGAAGATACGAGCAGGTTCATTAAGGTGTCTACCTCCCGTTTTGGGCGTTTCCAGTTCTCTGTAGAGAATGCATAGAGGGTTAAATACTCGATCCCTATTTTGGCACAATTTTCCACGGTCTCCCGAACGGCCTTCACACCATTTTCATGGCCAAAGATCCTCATTTTTCCACGTTGCCGTGCCCACCGGCCGTTACCATCCATTATAATAGCAAGGTGAGTGGGTAAAGTACCCGCTTTTAAATTCTCTATAGTGTCCATCCTATATGTTACTCAAAACAATCGGAACAAACAATTCTCCCAAAGGTATAGGTTAGTGTTACCCCTGAAAAAACGTACCAATCGTCACTTAATATATTACCAAACCGGAATTGTTCAAAATTAGACCCTTCCGGATTGCTGGCATCCAAATTATCCGTAAATGTATACCGGGCCCCAATTTCTGCCCCGAGAATAAAATATTGACTGATCCTCAATTTTGCGCCTACCGTCATAGGGATGGCAAACGATCCCTCTTTCTGGCCTGTATTCTGTAATTGTCCGGCATCAAAATAATTATATTCATACCGAAAATACGTAACCCCTGTATATAAATAAGGGGTAAAAGCTCTCCCCAGTGAATGCAAATTATAATCTACAAAATTAAATTCAAGTCCCGCGGAAGCTTCCAATATGGAATTATCCAGGGAATATCCCCTTTGTTTTCTTGAGCTTAGACTTGATTTCGAATCATCGGCAGTAAAATTCCCATAAAGCATACTAGCACGCCATGCATACCGTTTACTTTTATTCCATTTAAAAACACCTCCATACGCCAAGCCGGACGGGACAATGAAATTCATTCTTCCTACATCGCCAATGTTATTGGCGCCACCGGCATACAAACCTACTTCATAGGTCTGTGCACCCAATTCACCCAAACATAAAATCAATAAAACAACAATAAATACTCTCATTGACTTAAAAAGTTTGCAAATATAAACCTTTTGGCGCTTTAGGCCTCTTAAAGGATAACTCTTTCTCTTTCTTGATTAACAAGTTTTGTTCGTATTTATTGCTTTTTAGTATCAATTGCGTTTGTCCTGGCCCCACAATAATTTATTGCGGATTGTTTTAAGGAAGCTCTCGGAAGTATATTCGATCATTTTAATGGTAAAGTTGGCTTTTTGAATAACAAGTTCTTTTCCATTTTTGATACTGGCCAACCTGGAATCCAGGGAAACCATATGCTTGTTTTCCCTACCGGAGACTTTCAGACGAATGACAGTATCATCGGAGATAACCAAAGGCCTTGCGTTTAAATTATGAGGTGCAATTGGGGTTATGACCAGGGATTGTGCGGTAGGGGTTATGACCGGCCCACCACAGCTGAGGGAGTACCCTGTAGAACCTGTTGGAGTAGCAACAATAAGGCCATCGGCCCAATACGAAGTTAAATATTCATCATTTAAATGTGTTTCCACAGTGATCATGGAGGTAGTGTCTTTTCTGGCTACCGTTACTTCATTTAGCGCAAAATTCAAATCTCCGAACTCATGGATCTCCGGATCTGCCTTTACCGTTACCAAGCTTCTTTCAACTACCTTATAGGCACCTGAAATAAACTCATGCACCATTTTTCGAACCTCTTCCTTTTTATAGGTAGATAAGAACCCTAATCGTCCTGTATTGACCCCCACAATAGGGATTCCCAGATCACCCACAAAGGTCACGGCCCGTAAAATAGTACCATCGCCTCCAAAACTTACAAAGAGATCGTATGAAGAATCAAGGCCTGAGGTATGGGTGAAGGTGGCAAACGAAACATCGGGATCATGAGCGGTTAAAAGATCATGAAATTCCTCTTCAACTGCAATCTTCGCATCCACAATGGTCAGTTCATCTATCAACTCAAATACATATTCGAGTGCATTGTCTTGATAGGATTGACCATAAATGGCTACCTTCATACGTTGAGGAATTTATCTAAATAATCGGATCGTTCCTTTAGATCTTCCAGGAACTGATCTTCCTTATTACCAAAGAGAATGGTATAGTTATAACGCCGGAACGTCTGAACAACCTCATTAAAATTATCAATACCTATCTTTAGCGTAATCTGAATAACCTCAGTTCTGGAATCAGTGATAAAGGCCCCAATGAGTTTGGTGTTATTGCTCTCTACAATTTGAGCGATCTCGCTAAAAGAATAGTCTTTGGTCCCTTTAGCAACTACCAGGATAGCACCTGGTTCTTTGAAAAATGGGGTGTCAATAAAAACCCCAACAATATCAGTCAGGTCGTAATAGCCCAATACATGGCCTTCTTCATCCAGGACCGGGATAATATTGGCTTCATTTCTTGCAAAAATTTCAAGAACATCGAGCCAGGAAGCTTGTTTGTGCGTAAAAAACAATTCCAAATTACGCCTGTAATCTTCTATTTTCTTGTTCTCATCAAAGGAATCCAGATCATTCTCTGCAAGCAACCCCAGTAATTTTTGATCCTCGTTGATGGCCACGTGCGAATACGTACTGTTCTGAAAGAAATGTATGGATTCTTTCAGCGTGTCTTTTATGTCAAAGACAGGAATAGTGTGTATAATGTGAGATACGATCTGCATAGCTTTGTAAATTACCGCAAATTAATAATTTAAAATATCAAAAGGCATGCCTAATTCGTATTTTTGCGCCAAGTAAAGCATGAATTCTATAAAATGACAAAATTAAGCGTCAACATTAACAAAATTGCAACGCTCAGAAATGCGCGCGGGGGAAATGTACCTGACCTGTTAAAGGTGGCAGCCGATATTGAAGAATTTGGTGCACAAGGTATTACAGTACACCCCAGGCCGGACGAACGGCACATAAGGTATCAGGATGTATATGATTTGAAAAAGATCGTTCACACCGA
>CALZFZ010000160.1 GCA_945786965.1 uncultured Muriicola sp.
CTCCAAGTTATCAACAAAAACCCCGATTTCCCTTGCTTTTAATTGTCTTAACGGGATTTCCGTATAAATTTGTTAAAGCTTTAAAATGTTTAACAACAATTAATTTAATTAAATTATGAACAAAACAGAATTAATCGATGCAATGGCAGCTGACGCCGGCATCACAAAAGCAGCCGCTAAAAAATCTTTGGAATCTTTTTTAAGTAACGTTCAACGATCCTTAAAAAAAGGAAATAGAGTTTCTTTGGTAGGTTTCGGATCTTGGTCAGTAACTAGAAGAAGCGCAAGAGAAGGAAGAAACCCTTCTACTGGTAAAACTATCCATATTAAAGCAAAAAATGTAGTTAAGTTTAAAGCAGGTTCTGATTTGAGCGGCTCTGTTAACTAATTTTTGTTCTTAAAGAATATAATGAAAGCACTTCTTCTAAAGAAGTGCTTTTTTAGTTCAATTGATTTTTTTGTTATTAATTAGTTTTATCCTATTTTAGAATTCAGTAAAGCACCATATGACAAGTCTAAAGCCTAAAAAGGGAAAACTTTTAATAGCGGAACCTTCTTTGACGGGAGATGTTTCTTTTAACCGTTCGGTAGTGCTTATCGCCGAGCACAATGAGGAAGGATCCGTAGGATTTATTTTAAATAAACCTTTAGATTATGACATAAGTGATCTTGTTACTGAAATAAGCGTCCCTTTTCCTGTTTTTAACGGAGGCCCGGTAGAGCAAGACAATTTGTATTTTATCCATAAGGTACCTCATTTGATAAACGAAAGTGTAGAAATATCGGATGGTATTTTTTGGGGTGGCGATTTCGATGCTACGATCTCACTTATAAACAAAGGAGTTTTAACCAACAAAGACATTCGTTTTTTCTTAGGGTATTCAGGATGGTCTTCATTGCAACTGGATCAGGAACTATCTTCTAAATCCTGGATCGTTGTAAAAAATCACTATGAAAGTGAGATCATTGAAAAATCGTCCATTTCATTCTGGAAAGAAAAAATGTTGGAATTGGGAGGCGACTATCTTCTTTGGTCCAATGCACCTGAGAATCCAAGTCTTAATTAAGTAAGTCTTGCCAGCGCATTGAGTTTTCCAAGCAGGTCATTGGCTACATTCATTTGAAAACTTGCTTTTCTATAGGAAGTTACAGGCTTTATTCCATTCGTGATATTTGTAATGAACAATTCATCGGCCTTTTGTAATTCAAAAGGGGAAATAGATGCTACTTCCAAAGTGTAAGCATCGAGCTTGCCAATTATTTCTATTATCTTTTTACGAATGATGCCATTCTCGCACCCATCTTTTAAAGGCGGGGTCTTAACCAAATCATCCTTTACCAGAAATAAATTCCCGTTGATGGCCTGTACTACATTTTTTAATTCATTAATGAGTAAGCAATCCTGATACCCATTTTCGTTTGCGTAAATACTCCCTACGGTTTGAAGTATCTTATTGGTAGTCGATAAATTAGACAACATATCTGCATTTACATAGTGATCTTTGTATAGATCTATACTGTACTTGTCTTTATCTAGGATATAAAATGGAGAATCTAGTTTTTCCGTTTCGATAATGTATGAAACCTCATTGGTTTCAGGGAGATTGCCACTTCCCAATTTTCTAAATATCGTAATGCGGGCATTGGCCGTATCTTTATGTAACCTTGCTTCTTCCAGTGTACGGAATACCTGGTCCTGAAGGAATTCCATGGTAAAGTTCATGGGAATCTCCATTCTTAAGATTCGCATAGAGGCCATCAAACGCAAGTAATGATCTTCCCAGAAGAAAATTCTATCGGGAACAAGTCTAACGACTTCAACCAGGGCATCCCCAGATGAGAAAGCTCTGTTGGTTGCGTTCAGATAAAATGAATTTTTAGGAATGAGTTCCCCGTCGTAATTGATCATAAAAAAACCTTGAAAAATCCAAGGCCAAAGATACTGCTTCTTACAGAAAACTTTATTTAGAACCCAGTACTTGTTTTAAATCAGCAACCTGGTTCTCCCATAACATTTTTACCTCATCTACTTCATCTTCCTCGGCAAAATCTGTAATGAACAAGGAAACATCGCTGGTAATCTCATCAACAATGATTTTCATCTCAAAATAAGAATCGTCCTCATTATTCACCCAGGCAAACCGGATAAATTCATCGCTTTTCCGCTTCAGTAATTTAGCTTCCTCTTCAGATCCGTCCCAGATGAAAGTAAAAAATTCTCCACGCGAATTTACATTGTCTGCAAACCATTCCGAAAGTCCCGAAGGGGTAGACAGGTATTGGTACAACAATTGAGGTGAAGACTGTATTACAAACTCTATTTCAAATTTAATTTTATCACTCATTCAAGGGAGTATTTACTTTGGGCAATATATATATTTATAAATGATTAAAAAATATTCCCTTGAAATATTTTTTGACGACCTTATTTTGATGTAGCCAAAATTAAACTTTATATTTGCAGCCGCTTGCAAAACCGATGGCGAGGTAGCTCAGGTGGTTAGAGCGCAGGATTCATAACCCTGAGGTCGGGAGTTCAAGTCTCCCTCTCGCTACAAAAAAGATCACAATTGGTGGTCTTTTTTTTTAACCTGATTATAGATAACTGTTTTAATCACCTGATTTCTTTCTGAAGTGATTAGAGTGCTTTACAGCACTGTGCTTCCGATTCCTGGTTCTATAAATTCTCTAAAAATCGAAGTACATTAGCCTCAATACGCTCCTGAATATTGGAAATATCAGCCTTATGGAATTTTTCGCCGGCAATATTTTCGTAGAGTTCAATATACCGATCCGAAACCGTGGTTATATATTCATCGGACATCTCGGGAACCGTTTGTCCTGCCAATCCCTGAAAACCATTTTTAATGAGCCATTGCCTTACAAATTCTTTTGAAAGTTGTTTTTGAGGTTCAGACCTGCCCTGTCTTTCCTGATACCCTTCCTTATAAAAATAGCGCGATGAATCGGGCGTATGGATCTCATCGATCAATACAATGGTCCCGTCTTTCTTTTTCCCAAATTCATACTTCGTATCCACAAGGATCAAACCTCTCTGGTCCGCTATTTTTGTCCCCCTCTGAAAGAGGGCCCTTGTATATTTTTCCAGGACCTCATAATCCTCTTTGACAACAATATTGCGTTCCAGAAGAGCTTCGCGCGATATGTCCTCGTCGTGATCTCCCTTTTCAGCCTTCGTGGCTGGTGTGATGATGGGTGTTGGAAATTTATCGTTTTCTTTCATCCCATTGGGCATGGCCACACCACATAATTGTCTTTTTCCGCCTTTATACTCACGGGCGGCATGTCCGGACAAGTACCCCCTAATGACCATTTCAACTTTAAAGGGTACACAATTATGGCCTATAGCAACATTGGGATCCGGAGTAGCAACCAACCAATTTGGTACGATATCTGCCGTCGCAGCCATCATCTTGGTAGCGATCTGATTGAGGATCTGACCCTTATAAGGAATCCCTTTGGGCATCACTACATCAAAGGCCGAAAGGCGGTCTGTGGCGATCATCACCAGCAGATCATTTTTCAGTCGGTACACTTCCCGTACCTTTCCCTTATAGACACTTTCCTGCCCGGGAAAATTAAAATTAGTTGTGATGATGGTATTGCTCATAAGGCCATTAATTCTGATGCTCAATATTCTTATACGCATCAATGACCTTCTTAACAAGCTTGTGGCGTATTACATCTTTATCGTCCAAATAGATCATTTGAATTCCGGGAACGCTTTTTAGGATCAGTAAGGCTTCCTTAAGTCCTGAGATAACCCTCCTTGGAAGGTCTATTTGGCCGGGGTCGCCGGTGAGCAAGAACTTTGCATCCTTTCCCATTCGTGTCAGGAACATCTTCATCTGGGCATGGGTTGTATTTTGGGCTTCGTCCAGGATCACAAACGCATGATCTAATGTCCTGCCACGCATAAAGGCCATAGGGGCAATTTGTATGGTTCCATTTTCAATGTACTGCACCAATCGCTCATTTGGGATCATGTCGCGCAAGGCATCGTAAAGGGGCTGCATATAAGGGTCCAGTTTTTCTTTCAGGTCTCCGGGAAGAAATCCAAGATTTTCCCCGGCCTCAACCGCCGGCCTGGTTAGGATGATGCGCTTTACTTGTTTGTTTTTTAGGGCACGAACCGCCAGGGCTACACCTGTATATGTTTTGCCGGTGCCCGCAGGACCAATGGCAAATACCATATCGTTTTTAGATACAGCATCAACCAGCCTTCTTTGATTTACCGTTTGGGCCTTGATATAACGGCCATTTACACCATGAACCAGGATTTCATTGTTTGGATCCGGTGCAGTATAATCTTCCTGTACATCACTGGTAAGAACCCGCTCAATCACATTTTCATCGAGCTTATTATACTTGGTAAAATGGGCGGTTAGCAAGTTAAATCGTTTGTCGAACTCGTCCAACAACTGATCATCGCCATATACTTTTATTTTACTTCCGCGAGCTACTATTTTTAATTTGGGAAAATACTTTTTTAAGAGATCTATATTTTCATTCTGACGTCCAAAAAATTCACGTGGACTAATTTCGGTGAGTTCTAGAGTAAGTTCGTTCAATGAATAGTGGTGTTATTTTTCCAGGATTAATATTAATTTCGAATCGGTAATTTTTTGTGTAATTTTGATGTACAAACTTAAGAATAAATCAGTTCGATGTCCCAAAAAAATATCAACAGTGTTGCATGGCAATCATAACATTAACTACGGATTTTGGACATAAAGACCATTTTGTAGGCGCCATTAAAGGAACTATCTATAATGAATTGGAAGATGCCAAAATTGTTGATATTTCGCATTCCATAAGTCCATTTAATATCCAGGAGTGCGCCTATATTTTAAAAAACTCATACAAAGCATTCCCAAAAGGCACCATCCACATTGTTGGCGTAGATGCAGAACCAACAGTTGAAAATGAGCACATTGCGGTATATGTAGATGGCCATTATTTTATTACCGCCAATAATGGTGTCAGCAGTCTTATAACCGCCGAAATAAAACCCGATAAGGTAGTTGCGTTGCAGATTCCAAATCCGCATCCTGGTTCCTTCCCAGTGTTGGAGGTATTTGTGAAGGTTGCCTGTCATATAGCAAGGGGTGGTACCTTAGACGTTGTAGGCAAAAAATTTAATAAACTTAAGGAACTCAAAGAATTTGCTCCTCGCATAACCAATGAGGGCGACACTATTGTTGGGAGTGTCATTTATATTGATAATTATGGGAATGTTGTAACCAATATTCAAAAAAGTTTGTTTGAGGCCTATCGTAAAGGGCGAAAATTTGAAATTCAGGCTCGAAATAAAAAGATCACAGAAATAGTTCATAATTATAGTGAGATCATCAATTTTGATCTGGATAAAAATCAACGCAAAGGTCCTGGCGACCTGTTGGCGCTTTTTAATTCTTCGGATTACATTGAGTTGGCTATCTATAAGAGTGATCCAAATACCGTCGGTGGTGCTTCCAGCCTATTAGGAATGGATTACAGGGATACGGTTA
>CALZFZ010000161.1 GCA_945786965.1 uncultured Muriicola sp.
AGGAAGTTTCTTTCTCCAAACGAACCGTAAGATCTACCACTGAAACATCTGCCGTAGGAACCCGGAAAGCCATCCCGGTCAATTTTCCTTCCAATGCCGGAATTACTTTAGTTACTGCCTTTGCAGCCCCCGTAGAAGCAGGAATAATATTCAACATGGCACTCCTACCGCCTCTCCAGTCTTTCTTAGATGGGCCATCTACTGTAAGCTGTGTGGCCGTTGTAGCATGAACCGTGGTCATCAGGGCTTCTTCAATTCCAAAAGAATCGTTCAGTACTTTTGCCAAAGGTGCCAGGCAATTGGTGGTACAGGAAGCATTCGATACAATTTTATCCGATGCTTTTACCTTCTTGTGGTTAACGCCCATCACAAACATAGGAGCATCTTTGGATGGTGCAGAGATCACTACTTTTTTAGCGCCCCCATCAATATGATATTGCGCTGTATCGAGGGTAGTAAAAATACCGGTACATTCAGCTACAATATCGGCTCCAACGCCATCCCATTTAATATTTTTTGGTTCCCTTTCCGCAGTGATTCTGATGGTTTTGCCATTCACGATCAAATTTCCATCTTTAACGCTGATGGTTCCGTCGAATCGCCCATGAACTGAGTCGTATTTTAGAAGATAGGCCAGGTGTTCAACGTCTAGCAGATCATTGATAGCAACCACCTCTACACCATCTCTTTTGGCTATGATCCTGAATACAAGTCTGCCTATTCTCCCAAATCCGTTTATTCCAATTTTTAATGTTGACATTTTATATGTTTTTAATTATTTATTACAAAGTCATAATATCTGAAACCCTTATGAGTTCTTTGTCCATTTTCGATTTCCCTTGAATGGCCTCCTTAACAGGTGTTAGAATAATATCATTATCCCGGATACCTACCATTAAATTAGTCTTGCTTTCTAACAAAGCTTCAACGGCTATAACGCCCATCCGGCTTGCCAGGACTCGGTCAAAACAAGATGGAGCTCCGCCTCGCTGCATATGTCCCAGAACGCAAACCCTAACATCATAGACCGGTAAATTCTTTTCGACATAATCCTTGAGCTCGTAAACATTTTTTCCTGTTGTACGGTCTCCTTCAGCCACAACCACTATACTGGACGATTTCCCTCTGGCCTTACTGCGCTTTAAAGAATCCAATAAACGGTCTAGGCCAAGATCTTCTTCGGGAATTAATATTTCTTCAGCACCTCCCCCTATTCCTGCATTGAGTGCAATGTGGCCCACATCTCTTCCCATCACTTCCACAAAGAATAACCTATGGTGTGAACTGGCCGTGTCTCGTATCTTGTCAATAGCCTCAACAACGGTATTGCAGGCAGTATCAAATCCCAGGGTGTATCGTGTTCCGAAAATATCGTTGTCTATGGTTCCCGGAATACCTATAAATGGCATATTATATTCACCATGTAAAATCTCTGCCCCAGTCAGACTCCCATCACCACCTATCACCACCAAAGCATCTATCCCTGCCAATTTGAGTTGGTCATATGCCATTTTCCTACCTTCTTTTGTTCTAAATTCGGGGCAGCGGGCAGACTTCAAAAAGGTTCCTCCTTTATTGATGATATTATTAACACTTCGGGCGTTCAACGGAATAAAATCCCCTTCGATCATTCCTTCGTACCCTCTGTATATCCCCATACATTCTACTTCAACGAAAGCGCATGTACGTACTACAGATCGTATGGCCGCATTCATCCCCGGAGAATCGCCCCCCGAAGTTAAAACAGCTATCTTTTTAATATTAGACCCCATTAGAAAAATTAGAACTGCAAAGCTAGCAAAGTTTAGACAAAAAATGAATTTGCACCCGCCTTTATTTGAGCATTTCGCAGTCCGAAATCGTTTTCGTAATGAAATTTATTCCAAATGTTAATTTTCTCACTTCATAAAAAGATAGAATATGTTTAAAACTGAACCCGATAAAAGAGGTGGTTCATGTCCAAAATTACTTTAGAAAATTTCGGTATGTCTATTTTCTTTTTCTAATCATTGGTCATGATAAATAGCGGTAGCATTTCAAAATTTTTGTAATACGGGTGCAACTTTTCCCGGTTGTAGAATTTATCCACATTTACAAATTTTTTGGTCTCGGTTACCACTTCAATGGGGACATGATCGTACCGGCCATTCTTCAGGACTACCATACGCCCATCTATTCCTTTAAGAATTAGATCCAGGGCAAGATTTCCGTATGCAGTGGGAACAACAGAATCAATAAAATCCGGATCGCCGCATCGCACCAGGTAGCCAAGTTTCTGATTTATTACATCTACCCGTTGTCCATTATTGTACTTCGGGGACATCCGTTTTAGCGCCAGGGAAACCTCATCACCGATACCCCCGAGTTTGGCATGTCCAAAGGCATCTTTCTCCATTCCTTCGAAGGTCATTTCGCCTCCCTCAAAAGTTGCGCCTTCGGAAACCAGCACAATGGAGTAGTTACTGGGATTCTTATTTCGATCATGGGTCAGCAATTCCGTGAGCAGATCTATATTGAACGGCACTTCGGGTATGAGGCAGCGATGTGCTGCTCCGGCCAGTGTGGGTAACATGGCCGTAAACCCTGCATAACGCCCAAATACCTCCAGAACCAGAAAACGTTCATGGGAGCCTGCTGCCGTCCGGAGACTGTTTGTAAGGCTAATAGTCCTGGTTACGCAAGTACTGAAGCCAATACAGTAATCTGTACCCGGAACATCATTGTCCATTGTTTTTGGAATAGCCATTACTTTTAAGCCATTTTTAAAGAGGTGAACACCATAACTAAGGGTGTCATCACCCCCTATGGGGATCAGAAAATCTACGCCAATCCATTCAAGGTTCTTCAGAACTTCCGGAGTAAGGTCGTTCATGTCCTTGTTATAACTATCCCTGAGATGTATTGGCACCCTATCTTTTGCCACATGGCTGGGGCGTGTTCTCGAGGTGTGCAAAAAGGTGCCGCCTGTTCTGGCTGCTTTATTGACAACTACTTTTGACAGTTCGGTAAAATTATTACTATTGTCGTATTTTTTATCCCTCACAATGTCTATTAAACCTGCCCAACCTCTTCTAAATCCTATTACGCGATATCCTTCTCGAATAGCTCGGAAAGTTACAGCCCTTATGGCAGGGTTAAGGCCTGGAACATCTCCACCGCCAGTTAGAATACCAATAGTCCCTTTAATTTTTCTTACGTTAGCCATAATTCTAAATTCTTTAATGTTTCAAAAAAAAACCCTGTAAAAACAAGGTAGGTTAAAGTAATAAAATAACGGGACAAAAGCATCGGTTTTGAACAAAAAAAGCACTTGGAAGTGGTTAAAAAAACCATTTCGGCGTATCTTTATATATTCATTTAAAACTTCACCATTATGTCCATCAACATTGAAAAACTTCTTGGAAAAGATGCCGATTATTTACTCGGTCACAATTGCAAAACTATTAGTAAAAACCAACTTCATCTTCCCGGTCCGGATTTTGTACAACGGGTTATGAGTTCGTCCGATAGAAATCCTGTTGTCATGAGAAATATGCAGTCTCTTTTTAATTCAGGTCGTCTGGGAGGATCCGGATATGTATCCATTTTACCCGTTGACCAGGGTATTGAACATACTGCCGGTGCTTCTTTTGCACCCAATCCCATATATTTTGATCCCGAGAAAATAGTGGAGCTCGCTATTGAAGGTGGTTGTAATGCCGTTGCCTCAACCTTAGGGGTCCTCGGTTCTGTCGCAAGAAAATACTCCCACAAGATTCCTTTCCTTTTGAAACTCAACCATAATGAACTCCTCACCTATCCTAACAAATTTGATCAGATCATGTTTGCGAGTGTAGACCAGGCCTTTGAGATGGGATGCGTTGCTGTTGGTGCTACCATTTATTATGGATCCCCGGAAAGTAACAGGCAAATCCAGGAAGTGACAGAAGCTTTTGAGTATGCTCATGAATTGGGAATGGTTACTGTACTATGGGCCTATCTTCGAAATCCCGATTTTAAGAAAGACGGCACGGATTACCACGTTTCAGCAGATGTAACCGGGCAGGCCAACCATTTGGCATCTACCATTCAAGCCGATATTGTAAAACAAAAACAAGCCGAAAACAACAGTGGTTTCAAAGCCATTAATTTCGCTAAAACTCATGATAAGGTGTATTCAGAATTAAGCTCTGAGCATCCTATAGACCTAACCCGATACCAAGTGGTGAATTGCCTGATGGGAAGGGCCGGATTAATCAATTCAGGAGGCTCTTCAGGAGATAATGATCTGGCACAAGCTGTTAAGACGGCGGTGATCAACAAGCGCGCAGGTGGCATGGGATTGATTTCCGGTCGGAAGGCCTTTCAAAAACCTATGAGCGAAGGTGTAGCGCTTTTAAACGCCATTCAGGACGTTTACCTGGACAATAAAATTACCATCGCTTAGCGTATTTGTTATAAAGAAAAGGCCCTGTTATTAAGGGCCTTTTTAATTATTCCCCTATGTTCTCAAATATTATCTGGATTATGGGCGACTTGTTCTAGGAATGAAATTAATGAAGGTCTATTGTTCCTTAACAGGCAATGTCTTTGGTTTTTGGTAGAATTTAACCAAACTATCCCTACCCATGGTTCCTCTTGCTTTTTGCTGCCTCTCTTGTTCTTTTCTCTCGGCTTCCTTGGGGCTAAATACTTTTGCCATAAGATCTTTAAAACTATTAAAATCTACCTCGTAAGACAGTCCAAACCCCTGTGTATATCCAAGACTGTCTGCCAGGAACTGCTGAATCTCGTATTCTCGATTCAATATCTTTGCCCTTAATGTGCCCTCCTCATTGAGAAGTACCTGC
>CALZFZ010000162.1 GCA_945786965.1 uncultured Muriicola sp.
CCGATGATGCTTCTTTTATCTCCATGAATTTGAATGAGGAAGAGCCACAAGAACAGCAGAAAAAAGATATAGACGAAGAAAAGATCCTGACATTCCCAAACCATGGTTTCCCTTTATGGGGTAATAAAAATAACATGGTTCTTTCTGATTCCGCTTCCTTTATTATACTATCGCATACAACGGAGATTCCTCTACCACCTCCTGAATTGAGATTCTAACACTATTTATATTTTTTGTCATTTAATTTCTTGTCTTAATTCTTCTATTAAGGTCTCAAAAATATAAATGTCTCTAAAGATATGAGCGTAATCGTCATTGAATGAGATGAAATACTCAAAGATTCTTATCTTGATATTTTTATCTCCTTTTCAAATTAAAATAACTCAGTAATAAATAAAATAAACAAAATGAAAATAGAACAAGTATTTAAAAATAACCAAGACTGGATTCAGGGAAAACTAAAAACCAATGCCAACTTCTTTAATGACTTAGGAAAAGGACAGAGTCCGGAATTGCTTTATATAGGATGCTCCGATAGCCGGGTAACCGCAGAGGATCTCATGGGAATGGGACCCGGGGAAGTATTTGTCCACAGGAATATCGCAAATATGGTCATCAGTATTGACCTCAACGTAATGTCTGTGGTAGATTATGCAGTAGAACACTTAAAAGTGAACCATGTAGTCGTTTGCGGGCATTACGCCTGTGGTGGGGTAAAAGCTGCCATGCAGTCTGCAGACCTTGGTATTTTAAACCCCTGGTTAAGGAATATCCGGGATGTTTACAGACTTCATAAGAAGGAACTGGATGCCATTGAGAATGAAGATAAAAAATACGACCGGCTAGTAGAGCTAAACGTACAGGAGCAGTGTGTTAATCTCATCAAGACAGCTGCCGTACAAAAAGCGTATCGAGATCGTAACCTGAAGGTTTACGGCTGGGTCTTCGACGTACATTCCGGAAAATTAATCGATTTGAAAATCGATTTTGAAGGAATCCTTCGAAATATTATGGAGATATATCACCTCGATTAATACTGGTAAATCAGAAAGTTTTCAGGAATATAAATCAACCAAAGTAAACATGGAATTCTTATTTCATACAATTTCCAATTTACATTCATTTTAACTCGATATAACAACCTATGAATAATTTATTTTCGAATTTTAAAGGAGACTTTTTAGGAGGTGTCACAGCGGGAATAGTAGCTTTACCCTTAGCCCTGGCTTTTGGGGTAAGTTCAGGTCTTGGCCCTAGTGCCGGTCTCTATGGAGCCATATTTATCAGTTTTTTTGCGGCACTTTTTGGAGGCACCAATACACAGATCTCGGGGCCAACGGCTCCCATGACTGCGGTGAGTATGATCATCATCGCAGGAATCATAGCTGTATATGACGGAAGCGTGGAAAAAGCATTACCCGCTATACTAACCGTATTCCTCCTGGGAGGACTTATGCAAATAGGATTGGGTCTCATGGGGATTGGAAAATATATTCGCTACATCCCATACCCAGTCGTTTCCGGGTTTATGACAGCGATTGGACTTATCATTATTATCACCCAATTGCTTCCTACTCTTGGTTATTATCCTAAGGAAGATACCGCATACGTGGAGCCATTTAAGCCCCAGGCAGAAGAATTGATCCTTGAGAATATCTTACGGGAAGAAGCCGGTGAGGGAATTTTAGTATTGGAAGATTTTGAGGAAACGATTTCAAGAGCCAGCGAAATTTCAGACGAAGTTATTCTCGAAGAGGCCCGTGTTTTGGCAGCCAAGGAGGCATCGGGCGTTATGGGTGCCATAAAAATATTGCCAAGGGCAATGAATAATATCCGATGGCTCGAAATTATCCTGGCTCTGGCCACTATAGTCATCATTTATGGATTTAAACGGATTACCAGCACCATACCGAGTACCTTAGTCGCTTTATTAGTGGTATCCGGGGTTGCCTATGGTTTTAATCTGGACTACAGGCCTATAGAGACCATCCCCAGTGGTTTTCCAATGCCCAATCTTGAGATCTTTACTAACTTTCAACTAGGCGCCATAAGCCCCTATATATTTACTGCACTTACCCTGGCCCTTTTGGGTTCCATAGATTCCTTGTTAACTTCGGTAGTTGCTGATAACATGACCAAGACCAAGCACGAACCCAATAAAGAATTGGTAGGTCAGGGAATAGGCAATAGCATCGCTGCCATATTTGGAGGAATACCAGGAGCGGGTGCCACGATACGTACGGTTGTAAATATTAAATCTGGGGGCAAGACAAAACTTTCGGGGATGATCGCCGGGGTGCTGCTATTGATCATTCTATTAGCCATGGGTCCTGTGGCATCACAAATTCCTGCTGCTGTACTGGCTGGAATCCTTATTACCGTCGGAATCAGTGTAATGGACTACAAGGGCCTCAAAGCTATACCCAGCTTGCCAAGGGATATTTCAATTGGACCGGTAAAACTGAGCTCGGAGGTAATGGTGATGCTTGTTGTGATGTTCCTTTCTACCTTCTGGAATCTTGTTTATGCCGTCGGTATTGGCTTAATTATCGCCTCCTTAATGTTCATGAAAAAAATGGGAGATCTTACTGCCCAGCGATCCGATGTGAAATCATTATTAAAAGAAAAGGCATGGGCCGATGAGAAAAATTTTCCAGAAAGTCTTAAGGATAAAGTGTTTATTAAACACATCAAAGGTCCTTTGTTCTTTGGGACTACCAACGAATTTCAACAACTGGCAAAACAAATTCCTAAGTCTGCCAAAGTGGTGGTCATTCGTTTAGGTCGCATGCAATATATGGACCAGTCCGGTTTATATGCGATGGAAGATGTTTTACAGGATTTAAGGGCACAAAATATCACGGTGCTTTTTGTTGGGGTGTTAGATCAGCCAATGTATATGATGGAGCGTATCGATATTATACCAGATCTTGTTCCCAGGGAACATATATTTAAAAACTTTAATGAATGTCTGAAATACGTCAAAAAAAACATCAATGTTATGACATTGGGAAAAGACGGTTATTTAACCCTGGATTTTCCATCTGAGCAGTCGAATAAAAAATAAAAACAAGTATTTTTGAACGCTGAATGCAAAGGAATCATTATATGATAGACCAGTTAAAGGAGCATATACAAGAAGTTAAGGACTTTAAGGCCAATACCCCGGAGGCAATAGAAAAATTCAGAATTAAATATCTGGGCAAGAAAGGCTTATTAAATAAATTTTTTAGCGATTTCAAACAAGTCCCTAACGATCAAAAAAAAGAATTTGGTCAGACCATTAATGAGCTGAAAAACCTGGCTACTGAAAAGGTAAAATCCCTGAAGGATGCGCTGGTAAGTTCTACAGTCGAAAAAACCGTTTATGGAGATTTAACACGACCGGGAGAGCCCTTGGAAATAGGTACCCGTCATCCTATTTCCATTGTTAAAAATCAAATTATTGATATTTTTTCAAGGATCGGGTTTAATGTATCTGAGGGGCCTGAAATAGAGGACGATTGGCATAATTTTACGGCGCTTAACCTGCCGGAACACCATCCTGCAAGGGATATGCAGGATACCTTTTTTATTCAAACCAATCCTGATATATTATTGCGTACCCATACCTCGTCGGTGCAGGTACGCTATATGGAAAACAATCAGCCCCCGATAAGGACTATCTCACCGGGGCGCGTATATAGAAACGAAGCTATATCGGCTCGTTCCCATTGTTTTTTTCATCAGGTAGAAGGACTTTATATTGATAAGGAAGTTTCATTTGCCGATCTAAAGCAGACCCTTCAATTTTTTACCAAGGAGCTTTTTGGAAAATCGAAGATACGTTTACGCCCTTCTTATTTTCCCTTTACCGAACCAAGTGCAGAGGTAGATGTATATTGGGGGCTTGATACGGAAACGGATTACCGTATGACCAAAGGTACTGGTTGGTTGGAAATAATGGGTTGCGGCATGGTAGACCCTAATGTATTGGACAATTGTGGGATAGATTCCAAGGTATATTCAGGATTTGCCTTTGGGATGGGGATTGACAGGATCGCCTTATTGCTTCATCAAATTTCCGATATACGGCTTTTGAGTGAAAACGACGTTCGATTCCTGGAACAGTTCAAAAGTGCTTATTAGGTGGTATTAATTACTTCAAAATGATTATTTCCATAATTTAAAGGGATTCTTGCTTAATTGTGAGTTGTAATACCGTGGGTCTCCTGTTACTTCCTTCCCCAACCACGACGGTTTTAAAAAAGCTTCGTCTACATGGCCCAGCTCAATTTCAGCGATCACCAGTCCCAGGTTGTCTTCAAGAAATTCATCGACCTCAATGATATGCTTTCCACTTTTTACAGCATATCGAATTTTTTTAATCGCCCCTTTCTCACACAGTGCTAGCAGTTGCTTTGCTTCTTTCCCGGGAATTTCTAGTTCCCATTCAAAACGTGTCGTTCCCTGCGCATCTGTAATTCCTTTAACTGTCAGAAAACCCTGCTCCCCTTTTACACGAACTCGGACCGTTCTTTCCGGATCCGTGTTTAAGAACCCCTGTGTAATTTGCTCTTTGGAAAAAGCTTCCGATCTATAGGCATCGGAGGTCACCAGAAATTTTCGCTCTATTTCAACCATAAGTTAAAACCCTTCGTTTTCATAAATTATTCTTTAATAGTTCGCGATTTTCGCGATCTCATCAGAGGGGATTCTGGTTTTGGGATATGTATTGTTGGCAACCCATATCATAGCCTTTGCGATCGTTTCCGGATGTATGGACCGATATTTCCTTAACGGCCCAACAAGGAAAATATCGACCACTTTAAAAAGTTGTTTTGCTACCCATTCTCCTGTTCTATTCTCTTCCCGCTGGCCCCCTATGAGTGACGGTTCCATTAAATGGGTTTTAGAGATCCTTGCTTCTAAAACTGCTTCTTCCATTTCCCCTTTAATTCTATTGTAAAAGACAGAACTTCGGGCATTGGCCCCCATAGCCGAAATAACGATCAGGGTAGAGATGTCATTTTGTGAACAGAGTTTGGCAGTTTCTACGGGTATCCCGTAATCTATTTTTCGATAAAGATCTTTATCAGGAGTTTTGGATTTTGTGGTTCCGATACAGCAGTATACTTCATCGGCCTTAAATTGATTTTTAAAGTTCTCCAGTTCAAAAAGATTCCCTAAATGCTCTTCCAATTTAGGGTGGTCAATCCCCACAGTAGACCTCGAAAACAATTTAATGGACGTGTAACGCTTATCAAGGAGCAATTTCTGTAAAAGGATTCCCCCGGTTAAGCCCGTGGCTCCTAGTATAATGGCCGATTTTTTTGCTGTATCCACAAATCTAAGATATGACTTAAATTTGTTTATAATGAATGATATTCCTTTACGTAAAATTATCCATATAGACATGGATGCCTTTTATGCATCCGTAGAACAGCTAGACTATCCGGAGCTTAAAGGAAAACCAGTTGCTGTTGGTGGTGGTGAGAAAAGGGGTGTGGTCTCCGCTGCTAGTTATGAAGCCCGGAAATTTGGCGTGCGAAGTGCCATGAGCGGTATGTTGGCAAGTAAACGATGTCCTGAACTAATTTTCGTAAAACCCAGGTTTGACAGGTATAAAGAAATTTCCAAAAAGATACGATCCATATTTTATGAATATACATCCCTTGTAGAACCGCTGTCATTAGATGAAGCCTATTTGGATGTTACCATCAATAAGGTTGGAAATCCTTCAGCTACGCTTATAGCAAAAGAGATTCGGGAGCGTATCTATAATGAAGTTGGGTTAACAGCTTCTGCAGGTATTTCAATAAATAAATTTATCGCCAAAGTAGCAAGTGACTTTAACAAACCCAATGGTCAAAAAACGGTGAACCCTGAGGAAGTCATGGAATTTCTCGAAGCTCTGGAAATTCGTAAATTCTATGGAGTGGGCAAGGTTACCGCAGAAAAAATGTATCAGCTGGGAATATTCACAGGAAAGGATCTCAAAAGCAAATCCCAGAACTTTATGGAAGAACATTTTGGGAAAAGTGGCGCATACTATTTTCAGGTGGTCAGAGGAATTCATCTAAGTCCGGTTAAATCGCATCGCATCCCAAAATCAGTTGGGACCGAACGCACTTTTAGTGAAAATCTAAGCAGTGAAATCTTTATGAAAGAACGGCTTGGGCAAATAGCGGATGAATTGGAAAAGCGACTAAAAAAAGGGCGAATTGCTGGTAAAACCATTACTTTAAAAATAAAATACAGTGATTTCACTCTTCAAACCCGAAGTAAAACCTTAGCGTATTTTATCTCGGACAGGGCTCTTATTTTTGATGCCGCTACAAGCCTACTCTACCAGGGTCCCCTTGAAAATTCGGTGCGTTTATTGGGAATTTCTCTTTCCAATCTGAACACTGCCAAGGTCAAAAACCCGGAAAAAGAAGAAACCGTTTCTGTACAGTTGAAGTTCGAGCTATAAAAGCTTTACAGGGGACTTTTCTGGATTTTAAAAATTACACGTTTCAATTTCGGTAACACGTAAGGTATTAACCATTCCTTTAGCCTTGATGGGCATCGCTGCGAGGCTTATGAGCATGTCTCCGGTGTCTAAAAATCCTTTCTGGCAAGCTATTTTGTTTACATCTTCTATGGTTTCGTCCGTAGACACA
>CALZFZ010000163.1 GCA_945786965.1 uncultured Muriicola sp.
AAAGATGAAAAGGCATCGCCCCAATACCAGTTACAAAAGTATTACCCAAAATTACACAACACACTCCGCAAAAAACAATTCGAATTAATGCAGGATTGTGTGGTAGATAACTTAAAGAGGGGTATAGAAATAGAAATCTACCGGGAATCATTAAATATAGATTTTGTTGCCCGAATCTATTTTTCAGGGGTTACCAGCATCAAAGACCATACACTCTTCCCAGATCATATGTTTCCTAAAACCACCCTCATGGACGATTATCTGGAATATCACATTCGTGGGATCGTAACGCCAAAGGGACGAAATATCTTAAACAAAATAATCAATTCAAATCACCAATAAATGAGAAATTATTCCTTGTTTTTCATAGTTTTTATCTCCTGTCTGTTGGGATTCTCACAAGAAACACCAACTGCCTTTACCTTGGATGAAGCCATTGCTTTTGCACTCGAAAACAACTACAGTGCCTTGAATGCAGAACGTGATATATTGGATGCCCAAAAACAAAAATGGGAGACCATTGCTACGGGTTTGCCACAAATAAGTGCCGATATAGGATATCAAAATCAATTAAAACAACCCGTATCCTTAATACCAGCCGAATTTTTTGGCGGGGAACCAGGGGAGTTCCAGCCAATCGTATTCGGTCAGGCTCAACAGGCAAATGCAACTGCAACCGTACGGCAGCAAATATTTGATGGTTCGTACATCGTTGGGGTGCAGGCTACCAGGGCATTCTTAAGTTATAGCCAGAATAACAAAGAAAAAACACAGCAGGAAGTTCGTAAAGGGGTGGTGGAAGCCTATGGCAACGTATTGTTGGCTCAAGAGTCTGTGTCCATACTTCAGAACAACCTGGCAACGCTGGAGAAAAATTTATACGAAACCCAAAAACTTTACGAGAATGGCCTGGCCGATGAAGAAAGTGTAGAACAACTTCAGATCACATTTTCAACAGTCGACAGTCAGCTTAAAAATGCCAGGAGACTAGAGGGAATTACCCTCCAAATGCTAAATCTTATGATGGGACTGCCAATTGAGGCAGCAACACAATTAACTGAAGATCTGGACGATCTTGCACAACAAAATGTCGATCCGGAATTTTTGGAAACCCCTTTTAGTATTGAGAATAATGTGGATTTTAAGTTGGTTAACAACTTAAATGAACAGCGTTATTTTGAATTAAAATTAGCCAAGAGTCGTGCGTTGCCAACGCTGAACGCCTTTGTTAATTATGGGAGCGCTGCATTTAGTGAATCCTTCGATTTCTTTAACAGCGATCTAACCTGGTACGATTCCTCTATTTTAGGATTCGACCTGAATATTCCCATCTTCAGTTCTTTAAAAAGAAGTGCCAGCACACAAAGGGCAAAAATAGCCCTTGAAAAAGCAAAGACACAGCTATCCGAAACCCAGGAACGTATCCGATTGCAACTAGAAAAAGCCAAAAGCGACTATCTGCTTGCCATAGAGCAATATGCGACCACCAAACAAAATTTGAACCTGGCAGAACGTATTGAACATAAAAATCAGATTAAATATCAGGAAGGGCTAGCTTCAAGCTTTGAACTGCGGCAAGCACAAACCCAATTGTATACTGCACAACAACAATATTTACAATCCATGGTTAACGTTGTTAATGCGAAAACCGAACTGGAAGTGATCACCAATAATTAGTAACCGAAAATGTATTTAAACTTGAAAACCAAAATGAAAAATATCATTTCAACCTTTATAATATCGCTGGTGCTTGTCTCGTGTGGGGATGATAAAACAGTGTCCATAGAAACTGTCGTAGCCACCGGTGATTTGAATGAGATCCGCTCAAAGAAGACAGAGATCACGGAACAACTTAAGACTCTGAATGAACAGGTTAAAACCCTCGATTCTGTCATTTCGTTGCTCGATATTGACGACAGGTTACCCCTGGTCAGTGCTTTTAAAGTAGAAACACAGGAATTTCAGCATTACCTGGAACTTCAGGGTAATGTTGCGACCAAACAAAATGTACTCATCTATCCCGAAATGCCGGGTACACTTCAACGGGTTTATGTAACCGAAGGGGATAAAGTGTATAAAGGCCAACTACTGGCAACCATAGATGATGGCGGCATGGCAAGTCAACTCGAACAATTAAAAACACAGGCTGCCCTGGCCAAAACTACCTATGATCGACAACAAAGATTATGGGATCAGAAAATTGGGTCAGAAATACAGTTTTTACAGGCCAAAACAACTTATGAAGCCGCACAGAATACTGTTGAACAAGCAGAAAGTCAGCTTAGAAAAGCATCCCTGAGGGCCCCATTTTCTGGGATCATAGATGATGTTATAAAGGATCAGGGTACTGTGGTATCTCCAGGCCCTGGCTCTGAGGTATTCAGAATTGTTAATCTGTCTGATATGTATATTACGGTAGACGTTCCTGAAACCTATATTGGCAGTATCTCCAAAGGAAGTAGTGCTTTTGTCTACTTTCCGGTATTGGGAGATACTATTGAAACCAAAATACGACAAACCGGAAATTTTATAAATCCAAATAACAGGTCCTTTAGTGTAGAAATTCCCGTGCCCAATAAGCGTGGTAATATAAAGCCCAATCTTAGCGCAAGAGTAAATATTAATGATTACTCCAGTCCAAATGCCTTGCTAATTCCTCAAAGCGTTATTTCTGAAAATGCTGAAGGTGATCAATACGTGTATATCGCCGAGAATCCAAACGATGAAATGAAAGGAACTGCTAGGAAAAGGATCATTACTACCGGAAAAACCATGGGAGGATTAGTTGAAATTCTTTCCGGACTAATGCCCGGCGAATTGATCATTCAGGAAGGGGCACGTAGTGTAAAGGATAACCAGGAAGTTGAAATTATAAAATAACCGGACGTATGAGCAGACAGAAAAAAAATGTAGACAAGGAATTTCGGTTGTCCTCCTGGGCCATTGATAATCCCTCCGTTGTATATGTAATGATCGCAATTTTCCTGGCCATAGGATATTCTTCCTATATGGCTATGCCCCGGGAAGATTTCCCTGAGATCGTAGAAACTAAAGTATATATCAGCACCCCTTTTCCTGGAAACACAGCTGAGGATGTAGAAAGACTTATTACGGATCCGTTAGAGGATCGTTTAAAAAATGTCAGCAACCTGGTAGAAATCACTTCCACATCGCAAGAAGACTATAGCATCATTACAGCAGAGTTTGATGAGGACATTACAGTTGAAGCTGCAAAGCAAAAGGTAAAAGACGAGGTAGATAGTGAAAAGGCCAGTGAAGATTGGCCCTTATTCAATAATGCCAAGGTAGAACCCAATATTTTTGACCTTAACCTGGCTGAACAATTCCCGATAATGAACATAAATTTCACAGGAGATTACCCTGTGGAAAAATTAAAGGAATATGCAGAATACCTGCAAGATAAAATTGAAGACCTCCCTCAGGTAAAAGAAGTGGATATACGGGGGGCTCAGGAGAAGGAAGTTGAGGTAGCCGTCGATGTTTATAAGATGATGGCTGCGAAGGTCAGTTTTCAGGATGTTATTCAAACCATCAGTAATGGAAATATGACTATGTCTGCCGGGAATTTGAAAGCTAGTGGACAGCGAAGAACCATTCGTATATTAGGGGAGATCGAGGATCCACAAGCTTTAAATGATTTTGTGGTAAAATCAGAAAATGGAGCTGTTTACCTGAAAGACATTGCGGTGGTAACTTTTGACGAGCAGGATAAAACAACCTATGCCCGCGAATATGGTGAGAACGTTGTAATGCTCGATGTAAAAAAACGATCAGGGCAAAATGCGATTCAAGCGGCAGATGATATAAAAGCATTGGTTAAGGAAATGCAAGAAAATTACTATCCCAAAGATCTGGATATTAGCATAGCGAATGACTCCTCGAGTAGAACCCTTAACCAGGTAGATGATCTGGTGAACAATATCATCTTCGGGATCATCCTGGTGGTTACCGTACTCATGTTCTTCTTAGGGTTTAGGAATGCATTATTCGTAGGTTTTGCCATCCCTATGTCTATGTTTATGTCGTTTATGATCTTATCTGCATTGGGATATACTTTAAATACGATGATCTTATTTGGGTTGATCATGGGTCTGGGTATGTTGGTTGATAATGGAGTGGTAGTTGTAGAGAATGTCTATCGTCTGATGGAGACGGAAGGAATGTCGCGTATCGAAGCCGCAAAGAAAGGGATCGGTGAAATTGCTTATCCTATAATAATTTCTACCGTTACTACCGTAGCTGCTTTTGTTCCGCTAGGTTTATGGCCCGGGATCTTCGGGCAATTTATGATCTACTTTCCCATAACCCTTTCAGTAGTACTTGGCTCTTCTCTTTTTGTAGCCATATTTATGAATTCAATGCTCGTATCCCAATTCATGGAAATTGGGGATAAAGAGCTTACCACAAGACAATTAATTAGGGCGAGTATCATTTTATGCGGCCTAGGCCTCTTTATCCTGATCTTCGGAGGCGCCATGCGCGCTTTGGGAAGTGTCATGATCGTGACCGCGGTATTATTCTGGATTTACAAATACATGCTAAAAAAATGGGCAAAACGATTTCAGGAAACATCCTTGAAACAAATGGAGAATTTCTATGAAAACAAAATTAAGTATGCCCTTCGTGGAAAGAATGTGTATTGGTTTGCCGGAATAACCACACTGTTACTTGTGAGTACCATAATGCTTTTTGGATTGTCTCTTGGTAGTGGCAGAACAAAGGTAGAGTTCTTCCCGGATAATACGCCAAATGAGATTTACGTCTATATTGAATATCCAGAGGGTACATCCATTGAGAAGACCAATGAGCTCACCAAGCTAATTGAAAAAAGAGTATACGATATTACTAAGAAAGATACCTATACGGACGGAGATTATAATTATTTATTAGCTTCTGCGGTTTCAATAGTTGGGGAAGGGGCCGGAAATCCTTTCACTGATGGAGGGTCTTCGGCCGAATTGCCGCATAAGGGTAAGATCACTTTATCGATGCGAGAATTTAGATATAGGAACGGCATCAATACAGAAAACTTACGAGCCGACATACAAAATGCTTTAATTGGCATTTATCCCGGGGTATCTATTTCCGTTGAAAAAGAGGCTTCTGGACCTCCTTCCGGGTATCCTATCAACATTGAACTGGAAGGTAAGGACTATGATGAGTTGATCAATACGGCCGAAAATATTCGAAACTTTATTAATAAAAAAAATATCACTGGTATCGAAGAGCTCAAAATTGATGTCAATAAAGGGAAACCCTCCATGAATGTTATTGTAGATCGTGAGAAAGCTGGTGAATTAGGGGTCTCTGCAGCTCAGGTAGGACAACAATTAAGACGATCCTTATTTGGAGAAAAGGCCGGTGTGTACAAATTAGAGGGAGAAGATTACGATATTAATGTTCGCTTTAAGGAAGACCTGCGTTACAATAAAAGTGCGCTTTTTAATCAGAATATTATTTTCAGGGACCAGGCTACCGGGAAGATCAAAGAGATACCGGTATCCGCAGTGGCCTCTCAAAGAAATACCTCTTCCTTCAGTGCCATTAAGCACAGAGATGGTAAGCGGGTGGTAACAGTATATTCAGGATTAAAACCAGGTTTTACAGATGCCGGGGCTATTGTTTCTCAGATTCAAAGGGAAATGGAAAATTTTCAGGACCTGCCAGCCGATGTTCAGCTCGACTTTACCGGACAAATTGAAGAGCAAAATAAGGAAATGCAGTTTTTAATAGGGGCCTTTTTCACTGGATTGGGTCTAATTATGTTGATCTTAATATTCCAATTTGGAGGAATTTCCAAACCAGCCATTATTATGACCGCTATTTTTCTGAGTTTTATTGGTGTGTTTGGCGGTTTGATGATCACCGGATGGTCTTTTGTGATCATGATGACCATGATGGGGATCATTTCCCTTGCGGGAATTGTAGTTAACAATGGGGTTGTCTTGTTGGATTATACTCAAATATTAATTGATCGTAAAAAGGTGGCCCTAGGCATGGACGACAGGGAATTTTTATCGCTGGAAGAAGTGTCTGAGATCATCGTAAGAGGTGGTAAAGCAAGGTTTAGGCCTGTTATTCTAACAGCTATTACAACAGTGCTTGGATTAATTCCATTGGCTATAGGGCTTAATATCGATTTCTTTTCTTTGTTCTCCGAATTCAATCCAAAGATTTATATAGGTGGGGATAATGTTATTTTTTGGGGCCCTCTGGCCTGGACCGTTATATTTGGTCTCCTTGTCGCTACCTTTTTAACTCTTATTATTGTGCCAGTACTCTTTAACATAACCTACCGCATTAAACTGTATTTGCGACCACAAAAGATTAAGAAATTGGAAAAAGCAGCGGTAGATATTGCTGCATAATGCAACAGTTCCTCAATAAAAAAGCCGCCCATACAGGCGGCTTATTCTTTGTAAACAGATGCGTTTAATCATTTTCCGATAGTGGTACCGGAGCAACATTAAAAATCTGGTCTCCCGCCCTGTCAATAGGCAAGGTATTGGATAACCCATAGCGCCTGAGGTCGAACATTCTGTGGTTCTCACACCATAAAGAATATCTTCTTTGGTTCAATAATTCTGTAGTTAAGTCATCCACGGTAAGCGCGCCGGCGTAATTCCCTAAGGACGCTGCATTCCTAACAACATTCAAGGCATTTTCTGCTTCCAACAGATCATTGGTCAAAATATTTGCCTCTGCATAGACCAACACAAGTTCCTCGTTGCGCAACATATCTATTGGGGAAATATTCGAAGCGTATAATGCTGTTTGATAGGCTCCAGATAGTCCATCCTGAGTAGTTGGATTCGCCCGGATCAAAGTTTTAGTCGATACACGTGTATCGCCCGCTTCCGCATCGGCAATAAAGGAATCATGCACAATGATCTGGTCTCCGTTATTATCAGGAATTTTAAAAAGTCCATTGGTGAAATCACCACTATCCAGACTATACACATGCTCTGGTCCCGCGGACAAATCACCATTCAGATCAAAATAGGAATTATTCAGTGCCGTTAAACTAGCAGATCCATCTCCTGCATACAAAGCGGCAACGGCAGCTATGCCCCTATTAAACTCCGTAAACGAACTTGGTGTGTTGAAGCCAGAAAAACCAGCCAGTGGAAAGGCAAATTCGGCGCCGGCACCATTCAGATCTGAAAGTGCCTCATCTAACAAGGATCTTACTGCAGCTAACCCTGCACTGAAATCCAGGATGGGACCTAAATTTTCAGGATCGCTTACATCTACCCTGGCCCGGTTATATGATTTTAGTACTTCGATCAATTCAAAAGCGATAATGGTTTTGGCATATCCTCTATACCCTGCTTTTTGGGCATCTGTTACGGAAGAAGTGTTTTCAACAGATTGCAACAGAATGTTGGCATTCTTTATGGCCACGTACCTCCCACCCCAAGGGGCAGTTGTATAAAAGGAATTATTATCGAGGGAACTCCCATTAGCTCCCAAAAGATCTCCCGTATTTCTAGGGTCGGCATCGAACAAATACAATTCTCTCGCCATGGTTCCTGAGGCTGTGGTTTGGATGGCAAGCGAATTACGCATGGCCGATTCTACCCCAACTACAAGGTTATTTAACTGGTTCTGAGAAGCATCTGTAAGAACTCCCGCCAGACTAGGTCTGTTCGGGTCTACCTGCTCGTCAAAAGAACAGGATGTAACAATTGCAGTAAAGAAAGCAATTAAAACGATTACACCTGTTGATTTATATCTCTGTATGATTTTCATTGCTTTTTTTTTAGAAGTTAACATTTAAATGAAAATAAAACTGTTTGGTACTCGGGAATGGAGTTACCTCAATTCCTGAAGACAAGCCTGCACCTCCATTTGTAGAAGTTTCAGGATCGTAACTGCTGTAATCGGTAATTGTAAAAATATTACGTCCCGAAAAACCAATCTTAACACCGGTTACAGTATCTCCGAAGAAATCGAGGGCCGTTTGAGGCAATCTGTAATAAACCGCGGCTTCCCTGAGTCTCATATACCCTGCAGGTTCAATAAAGCGCTCTGCAACGAAACCAAGTCCAGCTCGTTCTATTCCTTCAGGTGTATCCAGGTCTGGCGTTGTGCCCCCTAGATCTGTAAGTAATTTAGATAGGTTTATGTTCTCTCCTCCTTTTTTCCATTGCAATAGGAAAGAAACATCAAATTGCTTGGCAATGGTGAAGTTGTTATTGAAACCCATTTGAAAATCGGGTTCAACATTTCCAATTTGGGTAGGTACCCCATTCACATTACCCGCCAATTGCGTCACTGGTTTTCCTTCTTCTATGTAGAAAGTTCCCAATCCCAATCCAAAGCCAGCTCCCGGTTGTGGGAAAGCAGGTACATCTAGCCGGGTTACTTCAGATCGGTTAAACCAAAAGTTTACGCTGGAATTCCAAATGAAATTCTCATCCTGAACAGGGCTTACGTTTATCCCTACTTCCAATCCGTAGTTCTTCAGATCGGCCAGGTTGGTTGTCTCAGAACCAAATCCGGAAGAAGTTGGCAACACTCTGCTCAATAACAAATCATTGACAGTTCTGTTGTAATACGAAACCTCCAAGTTTACTTTTTCGAAAAGGCCTGCGTCGAACCCTACTTCAAATTCCGATGAAGTCTCTGGTTCAATATTTGGATCTCCTTTTAATGCGTTGATAGAAGAACCTCCTATACCGCCAATTGAAACCTGGTTTAAACCGGTAAAGGCCGATCCGAAGGCTCCGGAAGATCCTGTTTCCCCATAAGCGGCCCTAAGCTTAAGCCTTTGTAGAAAGCTATCGGTCCAAAAATCAAAATTATGAAGGTTTACGGCCAGCGAAGCTTTTGGAAAACCATAATATTTATTGGGATCGCCATTAAGTGTTGACTTGTCGAAACGATATCCTACGGTACCAATAAGTTGGTCTTGATAATTTCCCTCCACCTGCGCAAAATATCCGAACTCTTTAATAGTTGAAGTGTTTTGAGTAATGGCCTGCGCAGAGCCCTGACTTAAATTCGTTTGATCCGGGATCAATTGGGTAGCCTGATTAAAGACCAAATCGGTCTGCTGCTCCAGATAGGAAATACCGGCTTGTGTGGTAAGCCCTAGATCGCCTCCCATGGCATCATGATTCCAAACGGCAATTCCCTGATAGTTGAAATTGGTAAAATTATTCTTACCAACCCCTATAAAACCATTTTGGTTTCCGCGTTGTGCCTGATGCGTTTCCGGCACATAGACGTAAGTTTCATTCGCAAGGAAATCTACCCCACCATTAAAGATAAGTTTAAGAACATCTGTACCGTTATCCAGAACATTGGTAGTTAGTTTCATTCCCTGAACAAAACGGTTATTCTTATCTTCATTTATAGCAAGATCCCTTACAAATATCGGGTTACCGGAATAATTTGGGTTGTCTGGATAGGCACCTGTATCATCTGGAAAAAGATTTATCCAAGGTCTTGTGAACGCAAGCGTATACCCATAACTTAAACCTCCCTCATTCTCATTCCCTGTAAAACTCCTGCTGGAGCTACTTCGCACATAGTTTGAAGATGCTGAAAAACTGAAAGTGTTTGAGATGGTATGGTCAATATTTGCTCTCAATGAGAATCGGTTAAAACCGGTATTTTTAATTATACCATCCTCGTCACGATAAGAGGCCCCTACGAAAAATTTAGTCTTTTCGCTTCCTCCACTTGCGCTGATGCGGGTATCCGTTATAAGGCCTGTTTCCCCATAGATCTCATCTTCATAATCTATTAGACCACCACTTGCAATCGCCTGATTGTAAAGTGTTAGCTCAGCTGCACCAAAAGTATCTTCCACACTTTGTGCCGTCCATGGACGCAAGCCTAATTTCTTAATAATGGTATTAAACCCGGTATCCTGACTGAATTTGATATCGGTTTTTCCAGAACGACCTCTTTTGGTAGTGATGATCACAACACCTGCGTTCGCCCTGGTTCCATAAATGGCTGCTGCTGAAGCGCCTTTCAAAACCTCAATATTCTGAATATCATTGGGATCTAAATCGGCGATTCTATTGGCCGAGTTCTCCTCATTCCCTCTGTTGGCTCCGGAGGCGAAACGCAATCCGGAAGGAATTTCTGAGTTGTTTACATATACCCCGTCTACAATATACAATGGCTGGTTATTGCCATTAATAGAAGAAATACCCCGCAATCGAAGTGCAAATCCACCTCCGGGTGCTCCCGAGGACGAAGTAATATTTACCCCTGTAAGTTTACCGTACAACGCACCATCCAGGGTTGTCTGGGCGGTAGTTCCAACGAGCTCATCCGAAGACACCGTGGCTACGGCATTGGCCAGATTACTACGTTTAATCGAAGTTCCCAGACCTGTTACTACTACCTCGTCTAAGCCAGTGGCCGATTCGCCCAGTGCTATGTTAAGGGTGGTTGGTCCTTCAACTTCAACTTCTTTTGTCTGGTACCCAAGGGATGAGAACACGATGGTGGCCGGGAAATTGGCAACATTTATTGAATAATTCCCGTCAAAATCGGATACCGTTCCTCTTGCAGTACCTTTTACAACTACGTTTACCCCTGCCAGGGGTCCTCCATAACTGGAATCTGTAATGTTTCCACTGACCGTTCCCTGAGAAAATGCCCAAATTGGCAATGCCAGAAACAACCACAGGAGTGATTTACTTAGTGATTTTTGTTTCATGTTTGTAAGTTTTGAATTAGCTGTTTGATGAAACAAGGTAATGAAGAATTCACATTTACAAAATTTTTGGACCTTTTCTTTTAGTTCAATGCAATTTTCTCATTTAAATATTCTTTAAAATAACCCCTTATATTATGGCTTAAAAAACATTAGTTCTTACATTTGCCGCAGTTAAAAAGAATATTTAATATGTTCAGAAGCCATACCTGTGGTGAGTTAAGGTCATCACACATACAAACCAAAGTAACCCTAAGCGGATGGGTACAAAAGGTCAGAGACAAGGGATTTGTGGTTTGGGTAGATCTTAGGGATCGGTATGGCATCACACAACTGGTTTTTGACGAGGAAAGGTCTTCTGATAAACTGATTACGGAAGCAAGAAAACTGGGTCGTGAATTTGTGATCCAGGTTGAAGGCGAGGTCATAGAACGCAGCTCGAAAAACCCACAACTCAATACAGGCGATATAGAAATCCTGGTATCAGAATTGCAGATATTAAATGAAGCTCTGCTTCCCCCTTTTACCATTGAAGATGAAACCGACGGAGGTGTAGAGCTGCGGATGAAATACAGGTATTTGGATATCCGCCGAAATCCAATTAAGAATAACCTCATCTTTCGTTCTAAGGTTACTATGGAAGTTCGTAAATATCTTTCAGAACAAGGGTTTATTGAAGTAGAAACCCCATACCTAATTAAATCTACCCCTGAAGGAGCCAGGGACTTTGTGGTCCCCAGCCGCATGAATGCAGGGCAGTTTTATGCACTTCCCCAATCTCCACAGACCTTTAAACAATTGTTGATGGTTGGAGGTCTTGATAAATATTTCCAGATCGTGAAATGTTTTAGGGACGAAGACCTGCGTGCCGACAGGCAGCCCGAATTTACCCAGATAGATTGCGAGATGGCCTTTGTAGAGCAGGAGGACATTCTAAATGCATTTGAAGGGTTGACAAGGCACTTGTTAAAAACCATCAGGGGTATCGAAACTGATAAATTCCCACGACTTACGTATGATGACGCGATGCGTACGTATGGAAATGACAAACCGGACATTCGCTTTGATATGCGATTTGGCGAATTGAATGCAGTTTCCCAACACAAGGATTTTCAAGTATTTAATTCCGCCGAATTGGTGGTTGGCATTGCAGTTCCAGGTGGGGCTTCCTTTACGCGAAAAGAAATAGACGCCCTTGTAGACTGGGTGCGGCGTCCGCAAATAGGAGCCAAAGGCATGGTGTATGTAAAATGCAACGAAGACGGTAGTTATAAATCATCCGTCGATAAGTTTTACGACCAGGACGACCTTGGCAAATGGGCCGAAGCAACCAATGCTGTTCCGGGTGATATAATTTGTGTGCTTTCCGGGGAAGCAATGAGTACCCGAACACAGCTAAGCGCTCTGCGAATGGAAATGGCTGAACGCCTGGGATTGCGAAATCCTTCAGAATTCGCCCCGTTATGGGTGGTCGATTTTCCACTTTTGGAAATGGATGAAGAAACGGGCGATTACCATGCCATGCACCATCCGTTTACCTCTCCAAAACCGGGACAATTGGAATTATTGGAAACCGATCCCGGATCAGTAAGGGCCAATGCGTATGACCTGGTATTGAATGGAAATGAAATTGGCGGTGGTTCTATTCGTATTCACGATAAAAAGATACAGGCAACCATGTTCAGGCATTTGGGCTTTAGTGAAAAAGAGGCGAAAGAACAATTTGGATTTTTAATGGATGCCTTTCAATATGGCGCTCCACCTCATGGCGGGATAGCTTTTGGATTGGACCGATTCGTGGCTATACTTGGTGGGCAGGAAACTATTCGCGATTTTATTGCTTTTCCTAAAAACAATAGTGGTAGAGATGTAATGATCGATGCCCCGGCTCGCATTGATGAGAATCAATTAAAGGAGTTGAGCCTAAAATTAGATATTCAAAAACGGGGATGATCAGATCTAAGGTTTTTGCTGTGACGCCTGCTGGGATTATACCGTATGCGCCCACTAATTTTTTATACCTTTATCTTTAAACCTCAAAATGCCGAGTCGGTTAAACATCCTGTTTACTAGATTTTTTAGGTGGCGATATAGGCATATCTCCAATAAGACCTTTATTCATATCATGAGCGTGGCAGTTGGCTTTTTGGCCGGATTGGCAGCGGTTACCTTAAAGAATACCACCTATTTTATTGAGTCATTGATCGACAAAGGAATCGTTTTTTCAAGTACACAACTGTATTTTATCAGTCCTATCATTGGACTTACACTGGTTTACTTGTATGTGAAATACGTACACAAAGAAAAACTGGAACACGCTATTTCTTCTATCCTCCTTGCAATGTCTAAAAAGAAAGGGTTAATGAGTGTAAAAAGTATTTACACCCCATTAATTACAGCACCTTTAACGGTAGGGTTTGGAGGTTCTGTGGGATTATTGGGCCCTGCAGTGGCATCAGGGGCTGCACTAAGTTCCAATTTATCACGGTTTTTACATATCAATGCCAAAACACGCTCGCTTCTTATTGCCTGTGCTTCAGCGGGGGCAATAGCCTCCGTATTTCAGTCGCCCATTGCGGCTATTATTTTTGCTGTTGAGGTATTTAGTCTGGACCTAACAATGATTTCATTGCTTCCACTTTTATTTGCATCTATTTCGGGGGTACTTACATCTTATTTCTTTTTGGGAGACGAAACCCTTTTTAATTTTACCATTACAGATAAGTTTGAGATCCGCGATACGTTATTTTATATTTTACTGGGTGTTGGCACCGCCTTCGCTTCCATTTATTTTACCAAAATGTATTTTGGGATACTTCAACTCTTCAAACCTCTGAAAAGTCCGAAATACAAATTATTGGTAGGCGGTCTCGCCATAGGAATCATGCTGTATTTAATTCCGCCACTCTATGGAGAAGGATTTGGGTTTATCAATGATCTGTTAGACGGGGATCATATCAAAGCACTAGGCAAAACACCTTTTGATGCTTATACTTCCAATATATGGGTGGTGATCGCCCTCCTATTTGGGATCACCATCTTTAAAGCAGTAGCCATGACAACTACCTTTGCTGCCGGAGGGTCCGGGGGTATTTTTATCCCAACCATGGTCATGGGAAGCACCCTTGGAAATGTGGTTGCCAAGTTGATTAATAATTTAGGTGTTGGGTTTACCGTAAGTGAAAGTAATTTTACGTTAATTGGAATGGCAGGGCTTATTGCAGGTGTGCTACATGCTCCCTTAACGGCGATTTTTCTAATTGCAGAAATAACAGGAGGTTATGAACTATTTGTGCCCTTAATGATTACTTCGGCCATTTCTTATCTAATAACGAAAAATGCCATGGATTTTTCCATATATACAAGGGAACTGGCTAAGGCGGGCGCCCTAATTACACACAATAAAGATCAAACCGTGTTAACCCTGATGCAATTGGATGATGTTATTGAAAAGAATTTTAAAACGGTAAATCAAAATATGACTCTTGGTGAAATGCTGCATAAATCCGTTGCCAAATCAACCCGTAATATCTATCCCGTTGTGAATGAAGACCAAGTTTTGGTTGGGATAGTCCTGCTCGATGACATTCGTGAATTTATGTTCGATATGAACTTGTATGAAAAGATCATTGTAGAATCCTTTATGCACAAGGCACCAGAACATATCTTCTATGAAACCGATACCATGCAATCGGTTATGAAGAAGTTTCAGGACAGCAGTGCCTGGAACTTACCGGTCATCAAGGAAGGGAAATACTATGGCTTTGTGTCCAAGTCGAAACTTCTTACGGCGTATAGACGAAAGTTGATTAATTTTACAAAGTAAGATGATCTTAAAGTCCAGATATATTGTACTCTTCATTGTGATAGCTTCTTTTGCGGCTATTATCTATGGCTTTACCATCCTGGAAGAGGATCCGCCATTGGCCAATAAATGCATTGGTTTTGGTACCGTAGGCCTATTCCTTATTGCCATGCCCCTATTTCTTTTCAAAGAGAGCAAGGGGAAAAAAGTAAAAGATTATATGCTCACTGAGGAAAACATCCGAAAAATGCAGGGGAGAGCAGAAAAAAAACCAAAGAGAACGAATCCTCAATCAAAAAAATAGATTTTCCGTCTGGGACTTCTGCCTAAAAATCCATATTTTAGTGTAACACTTTATTATTATTAATTTTAATAGAATGACTGGAACTGTAAAATTTTTCAATGAATCCAAAGGGTATGGATTTATTACCAACGATGAAACCGGAAAGGACATCTTTGTTCACGCTACTGCTTTAAACGGCGTAGAATTGAACGAAGGAGACAAAGTAGAATACGAAGAGGAAGAAGGGAGAAAAGGAATGGTTGCCGCCCAGGTGCAGGTAATTGCATAACACTATTTTATTTTGATTTAACGCGAAACACTCTGGGTAATCAGGGTGTTTTTTTTATTTCGTTTATAGATGCTTTAGTTTAAGTTTCGCTTTTGTATAAAAAACCGTTTTAGCAAGGCTTCTGCCTCTTTTTCCATGATCCCCCGTTTTACTTTCGTTTTGGGATGCAGTTTCGTTCCACTTGCAGAATAGCCACGCTGAGGATCCGAAGCTCCAAATACGATCCTCGGGATCTGGCTCCAATACAACGCCCCAGCACACATCTGGCAAGGTTCCAAGGTTACATAGAGCGTACAATCATATAGGTATTTTCCTCCCAAAAAATTGGCCGCTGAGGTAATGGCCAGCATTTCCGCATGGGCAGTTACATCATTCAGCTGTTCTGTTTGGTTATACCCCCTGGCGATGATACGACCCTGGACTACGATAATAGCTCCTATAGGCACCTCCCCATTTTCAAAAGCAATTTCTGCTTCCATGAGGGCCTTTTTCATAAAATAAGCGTCATCTAATTTGAGTTCCATAGCGCCAAAAATACAATTTTCATTGCATTACACATTCGCTTCAAAAATGAATTAATGTACCTTTGTTTCTTCTATGAAATACCTGGATAACATCCAAAATCCTGAAGATCTTCGAGCCCTTGGGCAAGAGGTACTTCCTATACTATCTCAGGAATTGAGGAAGTTCATCATCGATATTGTAGCCGCGAAAGAAGGTCATTTAGGAGCCAGTCTGGGGGTGGTAGAATTAACCGTTGCCTTGCATTATGTTTTCAACACACCACATGATAGACTCGTATGGGATGTAGGTCACCAGGCATATGGGCATAAAATATTGACAGGGAGGAAAGATGTTTTTAATACAAACCGCCAGTTGGGAGGTATCAGCGGGTTTCCCAACAGGGAAGAAAGCAAATATGATGCCTTTGGTACAGGGCACAGTTCTACTTCCATTTCTGCCATAATAGGTATGGCTATTGCTTCCAAATTAAAGGGCGATTCAGAAAGGCAACATATAGCAGTGATCGGGGATGCATCCATCGCCAGTGGAATGGCCTTTGAAGGCCTGAACCATGCCGGGGTTTCCGATTTAAATGTATTGATAGTCCTTAACGATAATGCCATTGGCATAGACCCAAGTGTGGGGGCTTTGAAAAAATACCTGACCAATGTAAAAAAGGGTACGGCCAAGGAAGAGAATCTGTTCGAATGCCTAAACTTCGATTATTCCGGGCCTATAGACGGCCATGATGTCCATGCCCTGGTACAGGAACTGGAAAGGTTAAAATTAAGCAAAGGTCCCAGGTTGCTGCATGTAATTACCACCAAAGGGAAAGGCTTACAACAGGCCGAAGAAAACCAGATAGCCTACCATGCCCCTGGAAAATTCGATAAGCATACTGGGGAATTAATGCCAAGCTTCCAACAAGATTTCCCCCCAAAATACCAGGATGTATTTGGACATACCCTGGTGGAATTGGCCCGCGATAACAAAAAAATAATCGGGATTACCCCGGCAATGCCCACAGGAAGTTCGCTTAAATATATGATGGAAGAAATCCCGGACAGGGCTTTTGATGTGGGCATTGCAGAGCAGCACGCCGTAACCATGTCCGGAGGTCTGGCAGCTGAAGGTATGGTTCCCTTTTGCAATATATATTCCACCTTCCTACAACGTGCCTATGACCAGGTGATCCATGATATAGCCCTTCAAAAGTTACCGGTTGTATTTTGCCTGGACAGGGCCGGACTCGTTGGACAGGATGGAGCTACGCATCATGGCGTTTTTGATCTGGCTTTCTTGCGATGCATCCCCAATATGATCATTTTTTCGCCCATGAATGAGGCAGAACTTCGCAACATTATGTACACGGCACAAATGGGACTAAACCAGCCCATTGCCATCCGGTATCCCAGGGGTAGGGGGGTGATGAAAGCATGGTGCTCTCCATTTGAACAGATCAAAATAGGGGCTTCGAGGGAATTGGTCAAGGGTTCTTCCATTGCTATACTTTCCATTGGCCATATTGGAAATACGGTTACTGATGTACTAAAGGAATTGGAAAATCCAACAGCGATTGGACATTACGACATGCGATTTGTAAAACCTTTGGATGATAAGCAACTTCATCTTATTTTTAAAAATTACAATACCCTGGTAACAATGGAAGATGGTTGTAAAATGGGTGGCTTTGGCAGTGCTATTTTAGAATTCGCCAACCTCCATGGATATAAAAATTTCATAGAAATTTTGGGCCTCCCCGATGAATTTATAGAACAAGGTACTATTGAGGAACTTCAGACCATTGGCAATATAGACGGATTAACCTTAAAAAAATGCCTGACAAAATTACTTTATGAGGTCCCATAAATTAGCTTTTCTTCTATTTACAGCAATTCAGAGTGCATACTTCGGATTATATGCCCAGGATTCTATCCCCCCCACCCAGGAACCCGATACGACCATTGTAGATACCTTCGTGATACGGGCAGTACAGGACAAGATAAAATATATTCCCAGGGGTGTGAACCTGACCAATCCTATCATTTCCTTTAATAAAACAAAGCCCAGAACAAAGCGTTTCAATCGTTTCAGGATCCCTTCTTTTTGGGATAGAGAGAATATTCTGGGCCTTAATCTGAATGAAGTCGCGTTTGTAAACTGGAATGCCGGGGGCGACAACGCCGTTACCGCTTTGGGAAATGCCAAATTTGTACGGAACTATAAATTCAGATATGTTACATGGGAAAATAGCCTGGTCCTCCGATACGGGTTAAATGCCCAGGAAGGCAGGAAACTTAGGAAAACCGAAGATGTTCTACGTTTTTCCTCCACTTTTGGATATCGAAAAGACACATTAACCAATTGGTACTATTCTGCCAAAGTCAAGTTTAATACACAATTCTCTAATGGATATAAATATCCGGATCGGTCAAAACCTATTTCAAGGTTTATGGCTCCGGGCTATCTTTTTGTGGGAGGTGGAATTTCCTATATCCCTGAGGGAAAAAAGTTCAATTTGTACATTTCCCCACTAACCCAAAAAGCAACTTTTGTTCTGGACCAGGATCTGGCAAATGAAGGGGCTTTTGGGGTTGCAAAGGCAGTAAGGGATATAGAAGGAAACATCATCAAAGAAGGGGAAAACAAGTATATTGAACTGGGTTTTTCGATAACCAACGAATGGGAGACCGAGGTTTTTAAGAATGTAATCATGGATCACCGAATTAGCCTGTACACTGATTACCTGCGTTCATTCGGCAACATAGACATAGATTGGGAACTTAACTTACTTTTTAAAGTGAATGAATTTATCAATGCCACCCTTGGGACCCAGATCATTTATGATGACGATATTCTTTTTGATCAAACCTTTGCATCGGATGGTTCTGTTTTGACCGCAGGAAGACCAAAGGTTCAGTTTAGGCAACTTTTAGGAATAGGGATTTCCTATAATTTTTAAAGTTGCTTTCCCAGGATTTTATTGTGAATGTGCACGGCAGCACTATCCGACAGGCTGGCTACATAGCAGGAGCAGTTCAGCAAAACTGTATACAATGATCCTTCAGTATTGAGGAAACGAGGTGGTAGTGTAGTCAAGATAAGTCGGTCATAATTAGTTGCCTTCCCATGCTTGCTGCGTACCAGGGCATTGGAATACGCTTCCAATATATCTGCAATGATACGATAGCCCGCAATTTCCTTTTCGATAACCTCCTGAGAGCGGTATATCTTTTCAGCACTTAAATTAAGGATATCCTTTATTTGTGCCTTGTATTTGCTTTTTTCCAATAAAGAAGTACTAAAAGTACCTTCCAATATTGATGCCTCATTTTTAATAAAAACAGCGACCGCGTCACCAATCAGTGTATTGATTGCCAAAGCCCTCAGGTAGCTTAGCCGGTCTTCCATATGGGCAAGTTGGTTGTATTTTTTGGTGTTAATGGTGTCTTTTACTAGCTTGATCAAATATTCAAGCGCATACTCTTCTGATATCAAACCCAGATTAATCCCGTCCTCAAAATCGATGATCGTATAGCAAATATCATCCGCTGCCTCTACAAGGAAAGTCAATGGATGCCTGCAATAAGAAAAATCTTTTCCCTTGGAGGTAGAATAGAGTCCCAGTTCAGTAGCTACCTCAATAAAAAAATCAACATTACTCTGAAAGCTGCCATATTTTTTATCGGCAATGTGCCGGGTAGGCTTTTTAGGCAGGGACTCCTTAGGATATTTTAGAAATGCCCCCAAGGTGGCATAACTGAGTCTAAGTCCGCCTTCTATCCCTTCACGGGATTCGGTCAAAATCTTGAACCCGTTGGCGTTCCCCTCAAAATCTACAAGGTCCTGGTATTCTTTTTCCGATAACTCAGAGTGGTATTTCTTCCCGGAGCCACTCATAAAAAACTCCCCAATAGCTTTTTCCCCACTATGACCGAAAGGTGGATTGCCTATGTCATGCGCTAAGGAAGCTGCGGCAACAATGGCACCAAAGTCATTGAATTGAAATCCGTGAATTTCATTTAAGTGTGGGTATTTTGCCAGGATCCCCTTCCCTGCAATGCGCCCAAGGCTGCGCCCTACCACGGAAACTTCTAAACTGTGGGTAAGGCGTGTATGTACAAAAT
>CALZFZ010000164.1 GCA_945786965.1 uncultured Muriicola sp.
CAGGATTGGTGTGCAGCTCCTCTTCCGATTTGGGCTTGTAGTGAATGACCAATTGATGTCCGAAAAGACTAAAATCTACCCAGTGATCACTGCTCCTTCCTTCAGAACAATTCAGGATCTCACGGTAAAATGTACGGCATGCATCCAGATTATAGACGGGAATAGCAATGTGAAAGGGTGTAACTGCGGACATAGCGGTTCGAATAAATTTAATAAACGTTAATTCAAATTAAGGTTAATAGTACAGGTACCAGGTTATAGCATCCGTGACATACTAAAAGTAGGACTTTTCTATGATTTGAGAAAATGAATAATTTGTTCATTCACTTCCTGCTGATGCATGGAATGGCCCAAACCGGTAGTTTTGATTAGCCTGCTGTTTTTCCAATTTGCATGCACTTTTTCGGAGGCCATAAAGGGTGCTACTGCATCCAGTTCATCATGAATTAGAAGCCCCGGTATCGTTATATCTTTGGCATAGTCAGCCGTGGAAAAATCATGGATCCCAAAACCAAAATGTGTTTTAAAATAAACGTCCAGCGACATGAGGACCCTGTTGCTAAAGCCCAGTATTTTCTGGTATTGAAGCATAATATCATAAAGGTCCGATGGAGACCCTATAGTCACTATTTTACGAATGGAGGTCTTTGGATGGAGATACTGATGGTAAACTCCTGTCATCCCCCCCACAGAATGGCCTATTATAAATTGAGGCTTATACCGTTCAACAACATGCTGTGTGCATTCGGCATACAACGGAACGTTCAGAATGCTTCCTGAAGAATTTCCATGGGCAGGGGCATCGAAGGCCAGTATCTGATATCCTTTCTTTTTTAATAAACCGATCAGGTTACGCCAACGAAACGAATTGCTTTCCCAACCGTGAATCAGAAGCACCGTTTCCTTTTCTCCCTGCCAGCAATAGGTTTGCAATCTTTTACCGCCAACGGTTATATGCTCGTGTTTGGCTTCCTCCAAAAAGGAAGCTTGCATCGGTAGTATTTTTCCTTTACGGGGCGTACAAAACAGCGTGAAGGCTTTTTTGGCGACGCTTTCGCTAGAGAACCTGGCTAGGATATTAAAATAAAAACCAATGGCCAGGGGTAGGATTGAGTTGTAAAGCTTCTTCACTTAGAACTAATATAAATTGGAAATTAAGTAATGGTTCATCATGATATATCTATACTTCAATCCCAGCCAACCATCATATATTTAATTTTGGCCTGGTCCGGTATTTGAACGACATCGATATTTGCAGTGCCAAAGCGCAAATCAGCAGGTAGCTCTTCTTTACTGATGGTGAAATAGAGATCGCTATCCTTTAAAAAAACCACCACATTGTTTAAGGAAGTAACCACCTTTTTAATGGCAAAATGCGCCTTAATGTCTTTAAAAGTACTGAGTATACCAATGCCTTCCTGTGTAATGAATCTGGGATCATGGATCCTGACATTCCCAATTTTAGCGATACTATCTGTATTGGGAGTAATACTTAGTAAATGTTCCCCACCTTTCTCGTAGACCTCTATTTTACCGGACTGCCCACCTAAGGCTTTGGTAGTGGATTCATTTACTAAGGAATCCTGTACATAAATGCTTTCCAGATCATTTATAAGGGTGGTTCTTGTAATTTTCCCAACCCGGTCATTGGTAATGCCGTATTCAGGGCTCAGTTCCTTTTTGCAGGACATTATTAGTAGAAGAAAAAGGCAAAAGCCAGGTATTATTTTCATGGCGAATATTCGATTTTAGAAGCGTATGTAAAATTGATCTTTAAACTTTTTGAATGACTTTCTAGCGCATTGCTTTTTTTAGAACTCCCAAGACCCCCCGGATGAAGGTTGCACTGGTAAGGACTTTTACAATTGGGTTTTGACGGGTACTTGTTCTGCGCCTGGAGGTGGTTCTTTGCGCTGGCACGTCTTTTTCTTTCCTGGCGAGATCCTCCGCTTTTGTTATTTTTTCATTCAGGATCTCATAGGCGCTTTCACGATCTACGATATCATTGTATTTGTGAATTAGCCTGGAGTTACTGATAACAGATTTTAATTCACTAGCATTTAAAATGTCCATTCTGCTCATAGGTGCCCTAAGCAAAGTTGCAGCCAAAGGTGTCGGCCTCCCTTTTTCATCGAGTGCGGTTATCAAGGCTTCTCCAATTCCCAGGGATGTAAGTACTTGCTTGGTATCGTAAAAGTCTGAAAGCGGATAATTCTCTGCAGTTAGTTTAATGGCCTTACGGTCTTTGGCGGTAAAGGCTCTTAGCGCATGCTGTACTTTTAATCCTAATTGGGCAAGGACTGCATCGGGTACATCAGTTGGGTTTTGTGTTACAAAATAAAGTCCTATTCCCTTAGACCGGATCAATTTTACGATACTTTCTATTTGATCTAAAAGAGCCTTGGAGGCCTCCTTGAAGATTAAATGCGCCTCATCTATGAACAAGACCAGCTCGGGTTTGTCACTATCTCCCTGTTCGGGAAAAGAGGCATATACCTCGGCCAATAAACTCAGCATAAAAGTTGAAAAGAGTTTGGGCCTGTCTTGTATATCGGTGAGGCGTAAAATACTGATGATCCCATTCCCGTTTTCATCGATCCGCGTAAGATCTTCAACGTCAAAAGACTTTTCACCAAAAAACAGGTCGGCTCCCTGCTGCTCCAATTCAATTACTTTGCGGAGAATAGTACCGGTTGAACTGGTGGAAATTCGACCATAACTTTCTGAAAATTCCTTTTTGCCTTCCCCGGTGGCGTATTGTAAAACCTTTTTAAAGTCTTTCAGGTCTAACAGCGGTAGTTTATGATCGTCGCAATATTTAAAAACAACGGCCACAATTCCTTCCTGAGTTTCTGAAAGATCGAGTATCCGTGAAAGTAACACCGGGCCAAATTCGGAAACGGTTGCCCTTAGCTTCACCCCATCCTGTTCTGATAATGACAAGATCTCTATGGGAAATTTCTTGGCAGTAAATGGAATGCCTATTTTTTCGTGCCGCTCATCAATTTTTGGATGTCCCGGACTGGGTTGCGCCAACCCACTTAAATCACCTTTAAGGTCCATTAATAATACTGGAATTCCCTTATCAGATAGATTTTCGGCGAGTACCTGAAGCGTCTTGGTCTTTCCTGTTCCGGTTGCACCGGCAATTAAACCATGCCTGTTCAAGGTTTTTAGTGGAATTTTTACCAGCGCATTCGTAACGGTTTCTCCTTCGAGCATTGCTGCTCCCATTACAATAAAATCGCCTTTGGTGGTGTATCCCTTTTCTATATGTGCAAAGAATTCTTCCTTGGTACCCATTTACATTAATTTTTGATAAAAATAGGGTAATTTTAAGCAACATTAAAACCGCAATCAAATGAAATATTTTTTTCTGTTTCTTAGCTCAATTCTATTATTGACCGGATCAAAGGCATTAGCCCAGGACCATCCGGGTATTATATTTCACGAGTCCCATGAAGTAAAAAAGAAGTCGGCCCCTTTCAGTGATGCCGTAGAAGTCGGGAATTTATTTTTTCTTGCAGGACAAATAGGAATGGATCACAGTACCAGAACCATGGTGCAAGGTGGTATACAGGCAGAAACAAAACAGGCTATTATGAATATCAAGGAGGTTTTGCAGCAACATGGCCTTACTTTGGATCATGTTGTGAAATGTACAGTTATCTTAAGTTCCATGGACAATTTTGCAGCCTTCAACGAAATATATGCCTCCTATTTTACAAAGAAACCCGCCAGGACTACCTTTGCGGCTAACGGTCTGGCCCGAAATGCCATGATCGAGATCGACGTAATTGCAGTAAAGGAGCAGTAGAGTAGCAGAACTTCTACGCCCATTACATCTCTAAGTAAATAGTATCTTTGCGCCATGATCGAGAAAGAGATTATGGACCTGGTAGATGCCGGGGAAATGCTGCCCCTTATGGAAGAATTTTATACCATACAGGGGGAAGGATATCACAAAGGTACCGCTGCCTACTTTGTGCGCATTGGCGGATGCGATGTTGGGTGTCATTGGTGCGATGTAAAGGAAAGCTGGAATGCGGCAACACATCCACCCACGGCCATAGCCGGTATTGTTGAGAATGCATCTAAACATTCAAATACCATTGTCGTGACCGGGGGAGAACCCCTTACCTGGGACATGGGCCCCCTAACCAATGCGTTGAAGGCAAAGAATTTGACAACCCATATAGAAACTTCCGGTGCCTATCCGTTAACGGGTACCTGGGACTGGATCTGTTTGTCTCCCAAAAAGAATAAATTACCTGTAGGTGATATTTACCAGTACGCACATGAGTTAAAAGTGATCGTCTATAACAAGGACGATCTCAGGTTTGCCGAAGAGCAGGCGGCTAAAGTAAATGCCGATTGTATCTTGTATCTGCAGCCCGAATGGAGCGTTCGTGAGAAGGTAACACCGATGATCGTGGATTATGTGATGAAACATCCTAAATGGAAGGTCTCCTTACAAACCCATAAATACCTGAACATTCCTTAAATGTTTTGGGTTTTTAAATAAGCAAGGAGAAAAAGAAATTAGTGGAATTGAAATGAACGCCTAGCGCCCTCCGTTTGCTTGCAGGTCTAAAATACATTCGGAATCAAGACCCGGCACGGCAGCACTGCCTTTAGAGACCCTGCTGGTCATCATACTTAACAATCCACCTCCGAACTGCAATTCGGCCCGCATAAGACACCCCTGGATATCGCAGTGATGTGTCGCGTCTGGATCTTCGTGGTCATTTACAGTAGGTGATCCTAGATTTACTAAACCGAGGAGATGCCCAAATTCATGGTTCAGAGCAGCGGTTTCTACATCTGCAATGGTCACCTGGCTACTTTGCGTTGCTAAATCCCGTACGGTACTTTCATGGATTACCATTGAAGTATTTCTGTAGACGGCTCCCAGGGTTACGGTTCCTTCGGCAGCATCGTCATCTTCTGATGGGGCATCGGCAAAATAAATATAGATGGCGAGGGTAGACCCTTCGTTATAAGCTGTTCTATTATCACTTTCCAAATCGGCAATTTCCTGTAAACTGAGATCATCTTCATTGGGGGAAGGGAGTTCTTTATATTGAATCTCAATATCCTGTTTAAAAGTCCTGGATTGCAAGAATGACTGAAAATTAGTCATGGCTTCTGCATTGGGCTGGAACCCTGTTACATAGGCAACTTCAATAAGCAGTTTTGTATAGGTATCGTTCGATAGGATGTCACTTGCAGAATCACCGGTGGCCAATAGATTGGCCGATTTATCAATTACATCCGGATCCGGAGGAGTATCATCACTGTTTTTAGAACAATTCACGGCGAGCAACAAGCCCACAAAGAGGAAAAGGATCCGTACTTTTTTCAGAACAATCATAACTTAAATCTACTATTTATCTATTTCTATAACAAGTAAGGGAGCAAAAACCCTAAATAAAACGTGTTTAACACCATTCTAGTATGGTTACAGCGTTAATTTAGCCAGGTAGTCGTAATGAGGGCCTTTCCTTACAAGTTCACATTGAAAGCCATGGTATTGGGCTGCTCGTGATATGGTATTGTAATCTACGTACAGCCAGGAAAAAGGCTTACTTTTTATATCCTTATAGCTCATAACAAAGGTAACTTCCCCGTAGTACTCGTTCTCAAGTGGGACAAAAATGCCTCCATCCTCATCTTCCTCATACATATACCGGATATCACTCGAGTCGAACAGGATTTGCCCCCCGGGATTCAGAAGCTTTTTTAAATGCGTTAAATAGGCGTCCAGATTATTTAGTTTACCTACGATCCCTATCCCATTCATTAACAGGATTATGGTATCGAAGGTCTTGCCCCGGAAGTTCAGAAGTTCTGAATGCACCACCTGTTGCAGCCCGCGCTCCCTGCATACTTCAACAGCCCCTTCGGACGCATCCAAACAAGTCACATCCAAACCTTTGGCAGTCAAATATAAGCTGTGACTCCCGGCACCACAACCAATATCCAGAACGTTTCCACGACACATTTTCAGGGCTACCTGCTCCAGGACAGGCATATCTTTAAACGTTCTGAATAAATAAGCAACGGGGATACTATCCTGTTCATCCAGGGAAGAAATCGTACGAATATCTTCCGGGTCGTTCCCATGGTGATAATCCTCTATTGCACAGCCAAAAACATCAACAACCACAATACATGTATTTAATACAAAAGTGGGATATTTGCAGAAGGCATGAAAGAATTATTAGAGCAACTTCCGCAAAAAGCGAAGGAAAAACATACCGAAAACAAGAAGTTTTTTGCAAGGTTAAAAAAAAGACCCCCGAAGGATCTGGATTATACCATGCAGGAATTACACGAAGCTGAGTTTCGCAGAACGAATTGCCTGGACTGTGCCAATTGCTGTAAAACAACAGGACCTTTGTTTACCCGGGCCGACATTGACAGAATTTCGAAGCACTTTAGAATAAAACCCCAGGAACTAATAGACCGATATTTACGGATCGATGAAGATAATGATCATGTCTTAAAGCAAGTTCCCTGTGCGTTTTTGGGAGCAGACAACTATTGTTCTATCTACGAGGTAAGACCCAAGGCCTGCAGGGAGTATCCGCATACAGATCGGAAAAAATTTCATCAGATAGGGAACCTCACCTTAAAGAATATGGCTATTTGTCCGGCGGCTTTTAATATTGTTGAGGAGATGAAAAAACGAATTAAAGTCTAGTGCCTTTAGACAATATCTGAGGAACATTTAAAAAATAGCTATTTTTGAACCTATGGAGACTGTGATCAGCTATTTCGAAACCATTCCTTCCTTGCACCGCAGTGTGATTCTGGTTTTAGGGATTACCTTTTTCTGGCTTTTGGAAGGAGTTGTCCCGCTTTTTCGATTTAACTATAAAAAGTGGCGGCACGCTGTTCCGAATTTCTTTTTTACCCTCACTACCATTGTCATCAATTTTGCGCTCGCATTTTTGCTATTAAAAACAAGTGACTGGGTGGCGGCCAATGATTTTGGCATTATCAATTGGTTGCCGGAAATGTCGCTTTGGGTCTACGTAGTACTGGGGGTATTATTGTTGGATTTTTTCGGGGCCTATCTGGCACATTATGTTGAGCATCAGGTTAAACCGCTTTGGATGATCCATTTAGTACATCATACAGATCATGAGGTAGATACAACCACCGCAAACAGGCACCATCCCCTTGAAAGCTTCATTCGATTTGCGTTTACGTTGTTTGGTGTGTTTCTGGTAGGGACACCCATCGGGATTGTGATGCTTTACCAGTCCATGTCGCTTATAGCGACTCAATTTGGCCATGCCAATATACGCCTGCCAAGGAAAGTAGATAGGGCCATAAGTTATATCCTGGTTTCTCCGGACATGCATAAGGTACACCACCATTTTGTATTGCCCTATACCGATTCAAATTATGGGAATATCTTCTCCATATGGGACCGCCTTTTTGGTACCTATATGGAACTAGACAGGGAGCATATAGTCTATGGAGTAGACACGTTTCCTAACAAGGAAGAAAATGGCAGTGTGGCCGGACTTCTAAAACAACCTTTTCATAAATATCGAAAACCTACAGGTGGTACCACCAGATAGATTTAAGGATATAACAAATACTTTTCACGGATCTTTTTAAAGGAGGCCAGATCTTTTTCCCAGGTTTTTTTAATTTCAACTTCAGACATGCCACTTTCTACCTGTTTCTGAAGTTTATCGGTACCGGCATGTTTGCTAAATCCTGAGGTGATGAAATAACCATCTTTGGTCATCGAATTCTGATAAGATATCAGAAGCCATCGCAAGGATACTTCAGACATCTTAGGAACTGTGGTAAGGTCTTCTCCAAAACAGACTTTCCCTGAATGTTTAGGGTTTTTTGAACCAAAATTTGGCATAGGAGTATACCTAAAAGAATACTTTATGCTGTCTAAAAATGGAGCCCCGTAACGCTGAAACTGAAACTCTGTACCCCTCCCGGCATTGATATGCGTACCTTCAAAAAGGCCTAAACTCGGATACAAATTAATGGCCAGATCGTTAGGCAAATTAGGCGATGGCCGTATTGGAAGGCTGTATGAAGAAAGATGTGTATAATTCTCCAAGGGTATAACCGTTAATGATGCTTTTGTCCCGTTCGCTAACCAACCTTCCTCATTGATCATTTTTGCATATTCCCCGATCGTCATCCCATAAACAAGCGGAATAGGGGTCATCCCTAAAAATCCTGTAAATTCCTGTTCCATGGTTGGGCCATCAATATAATGGCCATTGGGATTAGGTCGGTCCAGTACCAACACAGGGATATTATTTGCAGCACAGGCTTCCATGACCAGCTGAAGCGTTGCGATGTAGGTATAAAAACGAACTCCGACATCCTGGATGTCGAATAGAACCAGTTCTACCCCTTTCAGTTGTTCATCACTGGGTTTGCGGTTGGCCCCATAAAGTGAAATAATGGGCAATCCGGTACGGGTATCAACCCCATCCATAACTTTTTCTCCGGCATCGGCAACACCCCTAAACCCATGCTCCGGTGCAAATACCTTTTGGATGTTAACTCCAAGGGTCAGTAAAGAATCGACCAAATGGGTATGCGAATTTTCCGTAGCGTTGGAATTGGATGCATCTTTAAAGATCACACTGGTTTGATTGGTTACAACTGCTATGTTTTTACCGGCAAGCAACGGCAGATATGCGGAAGTTCTATTAGCTCCTACCGCAATTGTTACTTCATTCCCTTTCGGTTGAAGTTCTAATTGCTGTGCAACAGGAGAAGTAGTACTTTTTACAGGGTTTCCGCAGGAAATAAGGATTGCAAAAAGAATCCCCAAATTACCAAGAAGTGTTGTATATTTTTTTAAACGGACTTTAATTAGACGCTGCCTATTCCAAGAAACAATGAGAAGTAACCGATGAAAACTGTATTTTTGATTCTGTAAAAAAAACATCGATTGAATTTAGAACTGTTTATCGCAAAGCGCCTTATCAAAGGTAAGCAGCATAAAATTAGCATATCTGCTCCAATAATAAAAATAGCGATTGCCGCTATTGCTTTGGGTATTCTAATGATGTTGATCGCCATGGCAACCGGGGTTGGATTAAAGTATAAGATCCGCGAGAAGATAGCAGCCTTCAATGGGCATATCCAGATCTATAATTATGATAATAATGCGTCTGATGTTTCGGTGGTCCCCGTTTCCTTACAACAAGAATTTTATCCCAATTTTGATCTTGTAGATGGGGTACGCCATATACAGGCTGTTGCCAGCAAAGCAGGGATCATACGAACCGAGGATACTTTTGAAGGTATTATCGCCAAAGGGGTTGGAAAGGAATACGATTGGTCTGCATTCCAGGAATTCCTTGTAGAGGGCCAATTACCGGATTACACCTCCGAACTGAATACGGAGGTCCTTATGTCGGGCATAATGGCCAACAGGTTACAATTGAAGGTAGGGGATGAATTTTTTACCTTTTTTTTAAAAGAGGAGGACCCTTCAAAAATTCCAAACCAACGGAAGTTCAAGATCACCGGTATTTATGACAGTGGCTTTGAGGAGTTCGATGGCACCTACATCTTTGTGGATATTCGCCATATTCAGCGCATGAATCAATGGGCACCAGATGAGGTTGGAAATTTTGAGATCATACTGGACGATTTTGATGCTATTGATGAAAAAAGCCGGGAAATTTATGGAAAAACCCTCTCCAATCTGGATACCCAGACCATCAAGAATAAATACTATAAGATCTTTGAATGGATAGGCCTTTTTGATTTCAATATTGCCATCATTATTGGTATCATGATCATTGTGGGAGGTATTAATATGATCACTGCCCTCCTGGTGCTCATCCTGGAACGAACCCAAATGATAGGCATCCTTAAGGCATTGGGATCCTCAAATTGGAGTATCAGGCAGGTCTTTCTTTACAATGCTGCCTACCTGATTCTCATCGGATTGTTTTGGGGCAACCTTTTAGGTTTGGGCCTTATCTGGGCCCAGGACCGTTTTCGGATTTTTAAATTTCCAAATCCTCAGGAATATTATATAGATTATATCCCTGTATTTATAGATCTTCCTACGATCCTTTTGCTTAATACAGGGGTCCTGATCCTATGTTTGCTTATGCTCTTGATACCTTCGTATATTATTACCAAAATTACTCCTGTAAAGGCCATAAAATTTGAATAAAGGAAAATATTCCTCAGGTCTCGCCAGAATTTTGTGCCATTTTATCATACTCTTTAGGCCTTGACAATGGGAACTGCTATCTTTGGAGCGTCTATGAAATATGCCGAAAATATATTAGGAACTATAGGGAATACCCCACTGGTAAAATTGAACCGATTAACGGCCGAACTTCCTTGCCTGGTACTTGCAAAATATGAAACCTTCAACCCCGGAAATTCAGTAAAAGACCGGATGGCGGTACAGATGGTGGAAGATGCAGAAGCGGAGGGAAAATTACTGCCGGGTGGCACCATCATAGAGGGTACATCTGGGAATACGGGGATGGGTCTGGCGCTGGTAGCGGTGATAAAGGGGTACAAAATGATCTGTGTAATCAACGATAAGCAATCCAAAGAAAAGATAGATATTTTAAAAGCCATGGGGAGCGAGGTGCACGTTTGCCCTACTGCTGTGGCACCCGAGGATCCCCGGAGCTATTATTCCACGGCAAAGCGATTATCGGAAGAGATCCCGAATTCATGGTATGTAAATCAGTATGATAATCCTTCCAATACCAAAGCCCACTTTTTAACTACCGGCCCTGAGATCTGGGAGCAGACCGATGGAAAAGTCACACATTTCGTGGTAGGGGTAGGTACCGGGGGCACCATATCTGGGGTAGGAACCTACTTGAAGTCCAAAAACCCCGAAATAAAAGTATGGGGGATAGACACCTATGGTTCGGTGTTTAAAAAGTATCATGAAACCGGCATTTTTGACAAGAACGAGATCTATCCCTATATCACCGAAGGGATCGGGGAAGATATTCTGCCCAAAAATGTGAATTTCGATATCATCGATGGCTTTACGAAAGTAACCGATAAGGATGCTGCGGTGTATACCCGGCGTTTGGCCAGGGAAGAAGCAATGTTCCTGGGAAATTCTGCTGGGGCTGCAATCAAGGGATTGTTGCAATTAAAAGAGCATTTTAAAAAGGACGATGTGGTGGTGATTTTATTTCATGACCATGGCAGCCGATATGTGGGGAAGGTATTCAATGACGACTGGATGAAAAAACAAGGCTTTATAGATTAGATTTCCTATATGTTACTTCAAATGATCACACTTTCTAACAAAAATCAGACTGCCACCATTAATAAGGGCGAATTGGTTAGTTATAAAGTAAATGGCTATGAGATCATACACCAAAAAGGAAGCCCTGGCTGGGGCCATTCGGATACGGAAATGTATCCAATCATAGGCCCGACAGATAAAACTGGGTTCAGGGTACAGGTACCTAAAGGGAATGCGTTGCAGGATCAACATGGTTTATTGCGTGAACTGGCATATGAGACCCTGATGAGCGATACACAATCGGTCCATTTACAGAAGACTTACAAAGCCGGGACACTCGTAAAAAATTCAAAATACCCCGAAAAATCAACCATACCGCGACTTATCTGGCCCTATGATTTTCAATTTAAGAAGTCGTTCATACTCCATGAGGATTATTTGGAAATATCCTTTGGCGTAAGCGGTGAAAAGGACATGCCATTTATGATAGGGTACCACCCGGCTTTTAAATTAAGAACGGAGAACCCTGTAATAAGTACGGATACAAATACCTATTCTTTAGATGAGATCATGGCAGCCGGGAACAGGGCGGTAGAAATTCCAGAGACAACTTCCTTATCTTTAAAGGATGAAAAAGAGATCAGTATAAAAACCACGGGATTTGGAAATTTTATGTTGTGGTCGCCCGTGGCTTCCATGGTGTGTATAGAACCAATAACATTTTACCCCTATGGAGTAGCCCAGTCCTCGTTGCACGAAGGATTTATGTATTTAAACAAGCAGGAAGAGATCTTTACGATCCAAATGGGTCTGAAAAAATAACAGTGCAGTACGTATAATGATAATTTTAGTGTGAAAAACTATGAGAAGACAATTAGAAGAACATTATGGTTATTTATTTGAGCCGCAATTGCTGGATGAAATTGAAGCTGTAGGGGTTTGTAAAAAGGTATTGCAGGGCCAATTTCTGATTGACATAGGAGACCCTATTGTTTCAATGCCCTTAATTTTTAGCGGAGCAATAAAAATACTTCGTGAAGATTCTCAGGGGGATGAGCTGTTGTTATATTTTATCGAAAAGGGCGACACCTGTGCCATGACCTTCTCATGTTGTATGCGAAAGGGGAAAAGCGAGATCAGGGCTGTGGCAGAGTCTGATGCCGAATTATGTATGATCCCCATAGAAAAGATGGAAGAATGGATGGGTCGCTATAAAAGCTGGCAACAATTTATTTTAGACAGTTATCACAGCCGTATGCAGGAGCTTATGGAAACTATTGATACGCTTGCCTTTATGAATATGGACGAACGCCTGCTTAAGCATCTTCAGGACAAGGCCATGGTAACACATAATGATTTTATTTATACCACGCATCAGGAAATTGCCTCGGATCTTCATACGTCCAGGGTCGTAATTTCCAGACTATTGAAAAAGATGGAGCGCGAAGGAAAGATCAACCTTCAACGGACCGAGATTCAGGTAGTGGAGCTTTAAATAAAATGCATTCATAAGGGTTTCCTTAGTGAAGTAGTACCTTTAAATATGAGACACTTTTTTCCATTTTTGGAATGGATCCCAACCTATAAGTGGCGATATCTGCCCAGCGATCTTATCGCCGGACTCACGGTATCCATAGTGCTCATTCCACAAGGATTGGCATATGCACTCATTGCTGGCTTACCAGCTGTTTATGGATTATATGCCTCTTTGTTCCCTGTAATGATGTATGCTTTTTTTGGTACATCGCGCGGATTAGGCGTAGGTCCGGTAGCCATGGATTCCCTCCTCGTAGCAGCAGGTCTGGGTGCCATAGCTTCTATTGGCCCTGAAAACTATATTGCCATGGCCATATTATTGGCCTTTATGGTGGGGAGCATCCAACTTTTGCTGGGTCTTATGAAGATGGGTTTCCTGGTTAACTTTTTATCGAAACCGGTAATCAGCGGGTTCATTTCCGGGGCAGCTTTGATCATCATGTTTAGCCAGCTCAAACATCTTTTGGGTGTAGAGATAGACAAAAGCAATCAGTTTCACCTTATCCTGGCCAATGCCTTTGAAAGGCTTGGGGAGACCAATCTCTACGATTTTGGGATAGGCATTGCGGGGATCCTGGTCATGGTATTGCTAAAAAAATGGAATCGGAAGATACCCTATATCCTCCTGGTAGTAGTTCTTGGGATCCTGCTGGTATATTTCCTTGAATTATCTGCAAAAGGAGTGCAAATTGTTGGAGCTATCCCGGAAGGATTGCCTCGATTTGCAGTACCCGATATTGAACTGGGATTTTTAATTGAATTATGGCCTATTGCCTTAACCCTGGCACTTATAGGGTATCTGGAAGCCATTTCCATTGGGAAAGGCATGGAAGATAAAACGAATGAGGAGCGTATAGACCCTAATCAGGAATTGGTTGCCCTTGGGTTATCGAATATTACGGGCTCTTTTTTCCAATCCTATCCTATTACCGGAAGTTTTTCCCGGTCCGCCATTTATTTTGAGGCACGATCTAAGACCAATATGGCAACTGTGGTAACGGTGTTGATTGTGCTTTGTACGCTTTTGTTCTTAACCCCCCTGTTCTATTATTTGCCAAAAGCTGCACTTGCGAGTATCATTATGGTGTCTGTTTACGGTCTGATCGATATCTCCTACGCAAAGATCTTATGGAAGTACCGAAAAGATGAATTTTTTGTTCTGGTCCTGACTTTTGTGGTAACCCTTTTCATTGGGATCATGGAAGGAATCCTGGTTGGCGTATTAATTTCCTTATTGCTGATGGTCTATCGAACCAGCCGTCCACATTTTGCCGTTTTAGGACATCTCAAAAACACCGACTATTACAGAAATGTGGAACGCTTTCGTTCTGAGGTAGTAATTAGGAACGATCTGCTCATAGTTCGGTTCGATGCCCAGTTGTATTTTGGAAATTCTAATTATTTTAAATCACACCTCCATGAATTGGTCCGGGAAAAAGGTCCCGGGTTAGAGGCCGTAATTCTGAATGCAGAGGCCATTAATTATATAGATTCGACCGCAGCTAATATGTTGAGGAAGGTCATAGAAAAACTCTATGAAAAGGGGATACACTTTTTTATTGCCGGCGCCATAGGCCCTACACGCGATATTCTCTTTTCCAGTGGTATCATGGAATTGCTGCCGAAAGAATGCCTTTTTGTGCAAACAAAAGAAGCTGTTGATTTTTATGACGATCCAAGAAAAAGGTCTCAGGTTCAGGCCATTGTAGCTCATCAGCGGAATATAGAAAGTAACTAATGTTACCAAGGATCTAGGATTATGCCGTATTTTTGTAGTCGTTAAAGAAGGAAAATTATGAACATAGAACAGATTTATACCGGTTGCCTTGCCCAGGGGGCGTATTATATAGAAAGTAAGGGAGAAGTAGCCATTATAGATCCTTTACGCGAAGTAACACCCTACATTAAAAGGGCCGAAAAGGATAAAGCGAAGATCAAATATATCTTTGAAACTCATTTCCATGCCGATTTTGTAAGCGGGCATGTAACACTTGCTAAAGAAACCGGGGCAACCATTATTTATGGTCCCAATGCAGATCCCAGTTTCGAGGCCTTGATCGCCAAAGACGGACAGGAATTTAAAATTGGCGAACTTACCCTTAAGGTCTTGCATACTCCGGGTCATACCATGGAGAGTACAACCTATTTATTAAAAGACAAACACGGAAAGGACCATGCGATATTTTCCGGGGACACCCTTTTCCTGGGAGACGTTGGCAGGCCCGATCTTGCACAGAAAGCAGCCCATATGACCCAGGAAGACCTGGCGGGCTTGTTGTTCGAAAGCCTTCGCACTAAAATAATGCCACTAGCCGATGATATCATTGTGTATCCTGCACATGGTGCAGGATCTGCCTGTGGAAAGAATATGATGAAGGAAACAGTGGATACGCTGGGCAACCAGAAAAAAATGAATTATGCCCTAAGGGCTAACATGACCAAAGATGAATTTATAGCAGAGGTTACCGAAGGGCTTTTGCCTCCGCCTAAATATTTCCCACTGAACGTAAAAATGAACAAAGAGGGATATGAAGATATCAAGGAGGTGCTTAAAAGAGGAACCAAGGCCTTGACGCCCAATGAATTTGAAACCCTGGCGAATGAAACAGAAGCAGTAGTACTGGATGTTCGCCATCAGGACGATTTTGTAAAGGGTCATATTCCAAGATCTATTTTTATTGGTTTGAATGGCGATTTTGCACCATGGGTCGGGGCTTTAATAGCAGATGTTCAGCAGACCATTTTGCTGGTAACCCCTGAAGGCCAGGAAGAGGAAGCCGTCACAAGGTTATCGCGCGTCGGATTCGACCATACCATTGGTTATTTAAAAGGAGGATTTGACGCCTGGAAAAAAGCCAAAAAAGAGGTTGATAGCATTGCTTCGTACCCTGCAGATAAACTTAAGGAAACACTTTCAAAGAAAGATGCAGCGGTCTTTGATGTTCGTAAAGAAAGTGAATTCCTGTCGGAACACCTCGTCAATGCCGAAAACACACCCTTAGATACTATTAATGATCATTTAGCATCATTCCCTGATAAGAAAGACTTTTTTCTGCATTGTGCCGGGGGGTACCGCTCCGTTATTGCGGCTTCCATTCTGAAAAGTCGTGGGATCCATAATCTGATAGACATTGCCGGAGGTTTTGATGCCCTAAAGGTAGCAGGAATGGAAATGACCGATTATGTATGTCCAAGTACTTTATGACAAACGTCATAAAATGACTGGATTGCTTTGGTTAAGTTTATAAGGTGAAAGTAACGAAAGGTATAAAACTGGCACTGATTTGTTTGCTTTGCCTGGCTATTATATCCGCAGTTGTTTTAATAATTGAATATATAACCTAATACTTGCAGATATGAAAACAAATATGGGAACGCTCGATAAGATTATCCGAATTTCAGTTGCTATCATCGCCAGCCTGTTGGTATACTATGAAGTGGTTGAGGGGATCTTGTCATATATCTTACTGGCTGTGGTAGCTATCTTTCTGCTCACGAGTTTGGTTGGGTTTTGCCCCATCTATGGCCTCTTTGGCATGAACACCTGTAAGGTAAAAAGCAAACCGGAAGAGTAAGTTTCAATTATTATAAGCGCCTTATAAGATCCTGATTATTGAAGCGATCTTACAACTCAGCTACTCTAAAAATTTATACCTGTAAGATCCTACCTGCTCAGGGTATCACGTTTTCTTATAGGTCCATTCGAAATTTTTAGGTTGCATGTATTCCATGCAACGGATATTTATTTAACTTTAAAATGAAATAGAATCCGACGCATGATCAAGAATTTTATTGAAAGGATAGGGGCAATGAATATCGTAATGCTCCTGGTAGTATTTTCCATCATTGTAGTTTCCGAATATATATTCCTTGCCGGCAACAAGCTAGACGCAATTTTCTTAGCCATTTGGGCCCCCACCATATTGGGCTTTATGAATTATTTTAAATACCGGAAATAATGGACCTGATACTCGCATATTCCATATTTGTAGGCATTATTTTCCTGATCTGGATGCTTTTTGTCATCAGAATGTACAAGGAGTTGAATAAAGAACAGTAAGTCCTTTGCTGCAGTATTGAGTGAATGCAGTTTTGGAATTTCACACATTGCTATTCGTTTAACGTGATCAACTTATCCAGATTTTTTAAGGCATAGGAAGCTACCAGCCTTTTTGTTTCAATAGTTTCCTTTTGGAGGTGTACATAGGCCATGATATCTTCCATAGATCGGATATCGATCTCTTTGGGAACAAAACCATACCCCCGGTATTGGCCATCCTGAACAAGGACCATGGCATCTTCCTCGGAATTTCGGCCCTGTTCTCTGATAATAAAATTTTCTTTGTTGTTTTCCACAAAACGTATAGCCTTCAATACTTTTTTGTTATAAGCAACAACCGTTTCTTCGCCCCTGCATATACCATCACAGCTGGTTACTCTAAAATGGGTGCAATGCGATACCTGCTCCTGAAGGTGACAGTACTTGGGACATAAGCCAAAATCTGAACACAACCCTTCGAGAAACTCCCTGCATTCGGTCACGTTATAAAAAGTGGCCAGGGATTGGGGGATCGCTTTGGCTTTGTTAAAGGCCAGATGCATAATTCCATTTCTGTCCTCATAGTTAAAAATACCATACTGCGGGACCCTATATTTCTGAGCCCGATTGTATACCGGGAAATGATGTTTTATGGCTGTAGATTCCATTAGAAAGGCTACCAGTTCGTTGCCGGCGAGTTCAAAGTCTATAGAACGTGTTTCCCGGCACATTTGCACTTCTTTCTCACTTTTGTCATAAAAGTGGCCAAGAACTCTTTTTTTAATGTTTTTGGCTTTTCCGGTATAGATGATCTCACCTTTTACATTCTTAAAAAAATAGATGCCTGTTTTGTTGGGAAGCCGGTCGTACTGAGATCTTGGCAGGGAAGGGGGCAAGGTAGCCTCCTGAGACCGGGCATTTAAAAACCGTTTGATAAGTTGATCGGAATCCGGGCTGCGCACAATTTTATGGAAAAGCAAAACAGTGGCATGGGCATCTCCGCGGGCCCTGTGCCTGTCAGTAAGCGGAATTTCGAGGGCAGAACATAATTTTCCAAGGCTGTAGGAACGGTATCCCGGAAAGACACTTCTTGACAAGCGTACGGTACATAATTTTTTTCGCACAAAAGAGTGCCCAATTCCCTGCAATTCGTTTTTAATGACATTGTAGTCGAAATTGACACTATGGGCTACAAAAATGGCGTTTTCCGTAATACTAAGGATCCTGGGTGCGATCTCTTTTAAGGTAGGTGCATTTCGTACCAGGTCATTATCAATACCGGTAAGTCCTGTGATAAAGGCGGGGATCTCACATTCGGGATTCACCAGGGAGGTAAACTCATCAACAATTTCATCGCCATCGAACTTAAAGATCGCTATTTCAGTGATCTTATTGCCGATGATGCCGTTGCCCGTCGTTTCAATGTCTACTATACAATACAAGTACCTGGTTTTTAAAGGGACCTAAAGTTAGTCCATTTTTTAAGGTACTTCAAGTAAATGAATGTATTTCCAGATGAGTCTTTTGATCTTTTAGTGGCTATCCGGGCTACTACCGTGTTCTTGACTTTCCTATGTGCTCTTAAACAAAAAAGGACAGCAGAAGCTGTCCTTTCCGGGATTTATATAATATTGTTTGTGCTAAATAAGTGCTTTTAGTTAAGAATTGTCGACCACTTTTGCACTCTTCGCATTCTTTTTTACAGAGGAAATTCCATTTTCCATAGAGGATTTAGAGGCATACATTTGACTTCTCCCGATCTCCTGGCCATTAGATGCCTTAAGACCAAAATAAGGTTTCCCGTTTTTCGCTGTTTTGCGCTCGAACATTCCGTCGCTCTTGGAATTTTTACGAACGGATTCTATTCCGTTATCAC
>CALZFZ010000165.1 GCA_945786965.1 uncultured Muriicola sp.
TCGATGTTTACAACTATATCCTCTCAGATAGTGCCTTCATAGACAACAAATGGTGTTACCGCATTATTTATTATCCCAGGCGAAAAAATGAGTTGACCTTTAAAGGCGATTTTTGGGTGAATGACACCACCTATGCCCTTAAGAAAATAAACCTGGAGGTAACCAAAAGTGCCAATATTAACTGGGTAAAGGAGATCTACATAGAACAGGATTTTGAAGTAGTGAATGATTCTGTTTTTCTGCTAAAACGGGATTATATGCTCACCGATTTTAGTTTTAGCAAAAAGGAAAAATCCAAAGGGATGTACGGGAAACGTACCACGGTATATGACAATTACAAGTTTGATCTTCCACAGCCAAAATCGTTTTACAAAACGGCTTCGGACCCTTTCGATCCTGTTGTGTTTGAACGCGACAGTACCTTTTGGCAAACCAATCGGCTCGAATCGCTTAATAAGGACGAATCCGGCATCTTTAAACTCCTGGATACCTTAAAAACGGTTCCAAAATTCAATACCTATTATAATATTGTCAGTATTCTGGGCTCGGGCTATGTGGAGATTGATAAATGGAATCTCGATATTGGCGATATATACAGCACATTTGGTTATAATGATGCCGAAGGCATTCGACTCCGTGGAGGTGCCCGAACATTTTTCGGACAAAACGATCCCTGGCGTTTGGAAGGTTACATGGCCTATGGTTTTGACGATCGTAAATTTAAACATGGCTTTTCGGCCAAATGGTTGCTGGATCGAAAAAGCCGGCTCATTATCTCCGGGGGTAACAGACGCGATATTGAACAATTGGGATTGAGCCTTACGGCAACCAACGATGTTATGGGGCGCAGCATCGCCTCTTCGTCCGTATTTACTGTGGGCTCCAAAACCCGGTTAACCAACATTAATCTAAGTACCTTCAATGTGGAAGTGGAACCCCTGACCAATTTTCGGATCCGGTTTGGAGGCTCCCTCCGTACCTTGAGCTCTGCACTGCCTCTGGCCTTTAACCTGGATTATGTAGACCCCGCCTCTCCAACTGGGATCTCCTCTGAGGTAAAACAATTCGATCTAAATACTACCCTTATCTATACCCCAGGAAAAAGGACCATAGGGTATGGGGTAGAACGCCGAGAGATAAATGACAATTATGCAACCCTGCTCTTCAATTATACCAAAGGGGTAGACGATTTTTTGGAAAGTGATTTTAATTATGAAAAAGTACAGTTCTCTTATACCCAACCCTGGCAGATCGGAGGTTTCGGCAGATTAATGAGTACAGTAGAAATAGGAAAAACATTTGGTGAACTACCACTGGGGCTTTTGAATGTGGTCCCGGGGAATCAAACCTTGTTTACCATATATAATACGTTTCCAAACCTTGATTTTTATGAGTTCGTCACGGACACCTATACCTCCCTGCATTTGGAACAAAACTTTAATGGTCGATTTTTTTCGCGTATTCCTGTGATCCGTAATTGGGATTTACGGGAAATTGTGGGTCTTAGGGGCGTGTGGGGCCAGTTGTCGGATGAGAACATCGCCTTGAACAGCCCTACCAATATCCCCTTGGTAGCCCCATCCGAAAAGATCTATTGGGAATACTCCATCGGTATTGGGAATATCTTCAGGATCTTCAGGATCGACTTTAATTTTCGGGGTAACTATCTTGAAAATCCCGAAGCCAGGCCCTTTAGTGTAACCGGTACGTTTGGATTTAGTTTTTAATGTTGTGCTATAATTCAGGCTCCTTAGTACCTGGATCGTCTTCAAAAAATTATGCTTTTATATTCTAATACGTTTTACTACTTTTGCAGCCGTTTTAATAGTATAAATAACTAATCAATATGGATTTAATCGTACAATTTCTACCGGCATTTGGTGTTTTGGCCTTGCTGTTTGTTTTATTAAAAAATATTTGGGTCACCAAGCAAGAGGTTGGTAATGAAAAGATGGCAAACATTGCAAAACATATTGCAGATGGGGCCATGTCTTTCCTTAAGGCCGAGTACAAGATATTGGCAATTTTTGTTGCTGCCGTTGCAATCCTACTTTATTTCAAAGGAACAAGTGAAGAGGGATCTAATGGCATGGTAGCCATCTCTTTTATAGTAGGTGCTTTCTGTTCGGGATTGGCCGGTTTTATTGGAATGCGGGTTGCTACAAAGGCCAATGTGAGAACCACCCAGGCTGCTAGGACATCTTTGGGTAAAGCATTGGAAGTAGCTTTTGCAGGTGGATCCGTAATGGGACTGGGAGTTGTTGGTTTAGGAGTATTAGGATTGAGTGGATTGTTTATGATCTACCAGGAAATGTGGCCGGGTGCCGATAACCTGTCGATGGTATTAAATGTACTTTCCGGGTTTTCATTAGGAGCTTCTTCCATTGCACTGTTTGCACGTGTTGGAGGTGGAATTTATACCAAAGCTGCTGATGTAGGAGCCGACCTTGTTGGAAAAGTAGAAGCGGGTATCCCGGAAGATCACCCGTTAAACCCGGCGACCATTGCAGATAACGTTGGAGATAATGTTGGGGATGTTGCTGGTATGGGAGCCGATTTATTTGAATCTTATGTAGGTTCTATTATAGGAACCATGGTTTTGGGAGCCTATATCTTTACCCCGGATTTTGAGGGACTTGGAGCCGTGTATTTGCCCTTGGTATTGGCAGCTGTTGGAATTGTAATGTCTATCATCGGAACGTTTTTTGTAAAAGTAAAAGATGGAGGTTCGCCTCATAAGGCACTGAATATTGGTGAGTTTGGTTCTGCCTTTTTAATGGTTATAGCTTCTTATTTCATCATCAACGCAATGATCCCTGAAACCGTTGAAGGGTTACCTTTTGGGGCATGGGGAGTTTTCATGGCAACAATTGCAGGTTTGTTGGCCGGTTTGGGAGTTGGAAAAATTACAGAATATTATACGGGTACCGGGACAAAACCGGTCAAATCCATTGTACGACAATCTGAAACAGGAGCAGCTACAAATATTATTGCTGGCTTGGGTGTTGGGATGATGTCTACCGCTGTGCCAATTCTATTGATCGCGATAGCAATATTAGTTTCACATCATTTCGCCGGACTTTATGGTATCGCCATAGCTGCGGTTGGGATGCTCGCAAATACAGGTATTCAGTTAGCAGTAGATGCCTACGGACCTATCTCAGATAATGCCGGAGGGATTGCTGAAATGGCCGAATTACCAGGAGAAGTTCGGGAGCGTACCGATAAATTAGATGCCGTAGGGAATACCACAGCAGCCATTGGTAAGGGGTTTGCGATTGCTTCTGCAGCACTAACTGCACTGGCTTTGTTTTCTGCCTTTATGAAGGTAGCGAATGTAACCTCCATAGACGTTTCCAGGCCCGATATCATGGCTGGTCTATTGGTAGGGGGTATGTTGCCTTTTGTTTTCTCAGCTTTGTCTATGAACGCAGTTGGGCGTGCCGCTATGGCCATGATCGAAGAAGTTCGTCGTCAATTTAAAGATATTCCTCAACTTCATGCGGCTTTGGAAGTCATGCGTAAGTACGATTCTGATATGTCTAAGGCTTCTGTAGCTGATAGAAAAATATTTGACGAAGCAGATGGATATGCAGAATATGAAAAATGTGTGGAAATCTCTACCAAAGCTTCCATAAAAGAAATGGTGTTACCAGGTTTGTTGGCATTAGCCGTTCCTGTTGCTGTTGGATTTATTGGAGGAGCAGAAATGTTAGGGGGACTGTTGGCCGGAGTTACCACTGCAGGCGTCTTAATGGCGATCTTCCAATCAAACGCCGGGGGTGCATGGGATAACGCTAAGAAAATGATCGAATCCGATGGCCGTAAAGGGACAGAAGCTCATAAAGCTGCTGTAGTAGGTGATACTGTTGGGGACCCGTTCAAAGATACTTCAGGTCCTTCATTGAATATCTTATTAAAATTGATGTCGGTAGTAGCATTGGTCATAGCGCCAAGTATTGCCCTTTCTTCGGAAGCCATTTCAACCTACAATACTGAGAAAGCGGCTACTGAAATGGTTGCTGAGAGTATGAAGAAAGAAGTACGCGATAAAATGGAGAAAAATGAGGATGGTACCTTAAAAGCTACGGTAACCACGACTACTACACAAGACGGTGAAGAAATGGTAGATGAGCAGGTATTTACCGGCACCATGGAAGAAGTAGAAGCTGAAATAGAAGCTTTGAACAAAATGGATGACGGGGCCAAAATTCAGATCAAGAAAGTGATTGAAAAAGAAATAGAAGAGAACTAAACTCTTCCTTACTTTAATCCATAAAAAAACCCATGAATTTCATGGGTTTTTTTATTCCTAATGCCGAATCTTTTTAAAACAGACCATGGATCTCTGCATCGATCTTATTGATCACTTCTCCTAAATGCTCAGGGTTGTCTACAAAGTCCAGGCGATCCACATCAATAACCAGCAAATTCCCTTTTTCGTATCCGTGTACCCAGGCTTCGTAGCGTTCATTCAACCGGCTTAAATAATCGATTGAA
>CALZFZ010000166.1 GCA_945786965.1 uncultured Muriicola sp.
GGAATTACCGATGTCGGCGTCGAAATAACAAAGCGATAATTAGTATGGCAAAAGCCCAAAAAACAACGAAGAACAATAATTTTACCAAATTCATTAAATGGTTTTGGATTTTATTCTTATCGGGAGTTCTATCCGTGATCTTGGTATTTTTACTTGCATCCTGGGGTGTTTTTGGAGAAATGCCCACCTTAGATCGCCTGGAAAATCCTCAGACCAATTTGGCCACCGAAATCATCTCTTCAGATGGTGCAACCCTTGGTAAATTTTATCTTGATGATAATCGTACCCCCGTTTCCTATAAAGACCTTCCTCCAAATTTGGTAGATGCACTGGTAGCTACCGAAGATGCTCGTTATTATGAACATTCGGGAATAGACGGATTTGGCACCTTGCGAGCGCTTGTCTTTTTAGGACAGCGAGGGGGCGCCAGTACTATATCACAACAATTGGCCCGGCAACTTTTCGTTGGGGTTCGGTCCAAAAACCTGTTTCAGGCGGTTACCCAAAAAATCAAGGAGTGGGTTATAGCAACAAGACTGGAACGAAGTTATACCAAAGAAGAAATTATAGCGATGTATATGAACATCTATGATTTTGGATACAATGCCGATGGAATACGGTCGGCTTCCCGTATCTATTTTGGGAAAGAACCTGCTGACCTTAAAACGGAAGAATCTGCTGTACTCGTAGGGATGCTTAAAAATTCTTCATTGTACAATCCTATTCGCAGGGAAGAGTTGGTGCTAAACCGAAGGAATACCGTACTCTCCCAAATGGAAAAATATGACTATATCACGGAAAGCCAGAAAGACTCCCTGCAGGCATTGAAAATGGATATCAATTTTAACCCGGAATCGCACAGAGAGGGGTTGGCTACGTATTTCAGGATGTATCTCCAGGGTTATCTCAATGATTGGATTAAAAAAAATCCGAAACCCGCACTTGAAGGGGAACGCGATAGCTGGAACATCTATTTGGACGGGCTCAAGGTGTATACAACCATAGATTCCAAAATGCAGAAGAATGCAGAAGACGCCGTAACGGAGCATATGGAAAGGCTTCAGGCCGAATTCTTTCATCAAAATACCCCGCAGAGAAATCCAACAACCCCCTTTCTGGATCTGGAAAAGGAAGAGATAGGTCGTATCATGGAACGTGCCATGAAAAACTCGGAGCGTTGGCGGGCTATGAACGCGCAAGGCAAGACCGAAAAAGAAATTAGGGCTTCATTTAACGAAAAGACGGAGATGACTGTTTTTGACTGGAAGAGCGATACCCAGGAGAAGGATACTATAATGACCCCCCTGGATTCTATCCGATATTATAAAACATTCCTGAGATCGGCAATGATGTCCATGGAACCGCAAACAGGCCATGTGAAAGCCTGGGTGGGTGGCCTTAATTATAAACATTTTCAATATGACAATGTAATTCAGGGAGCACGGCAGGCCGGGTCTACATTTAAACCATTTGTTTATGCCGCGGCCATTGACCAGTTGAGACTATCTCCATGCGATCAATTGCCAGATAGCCAATATTGTATAGAAGCGGGAAAACACGGAAATCCGGAGCCATGGTGCCCTAAAAATTCTGATGGAAGATACTCGGGCCAGATGTATACCCTGAAGCATGCGCTGGCAAACTCTGTAAATACGGTAACAGCCCAATTAATAGACAGGGTGGGGCCTAAACCCGTGGTTTCCATTGTAAAAAACCTGGGTTTAACCGGGGAAATATTAGAAGTTCCCTCCATTGCTTTGGGAACACCCGATTTTAATGTCTATGAGATGGTCGGCGCCTACGGCACTTTTGCGAATCAGGGAGTCTATGTAAAACCTGTGATGGTAACGCGTATCGAAGATAAGAACGGAGCGGTTTTATTTGAATATGTGCCTGAAACCAAAGACGTACTGAGCAAAGAAGTATCGTATGCAATGATTAATCTTCTGGAAGGAGTTACAGAAGGTGGTTCGGGTACAAGGCTACGCCATAGTTCCAGTAAGGACCAATCCGTGTATAAGGAAATCATAACTGGCTATCCGTATGAATTTGAGAACCCAATTGCTGGTAAAACCGGAACTACCCAAAATCAAAGTGATGGATGGTTTATAGGGATGGTTCCCAACCTGGTGACTGGCGTATGGGTTGGTGGGGAAGACAGGGCTACCCACTTTAAAACGATTTATTATGGACAGGGAGCCTCAATGGCGCTTCCTATTTGGGCTTTATATATGAAGAAGAATTATGAAGATCCGGACCTTGGGATTTCCATAGAGGAATTTGTGGCACCCGAAGAAATGACTATCAATCTGGATTGTTCCAAAATAAAGGAGGAAATTGATATAGAAGATGATCTTGAAGATGATTTGGATTTTTAAAAAATGTATCAAGGATAATCAATGCAGTAATAAACGAAATACATGATTCGTAAAACAGTTAAAGATTCACGAGAAGCACTTCAGGGTGTTGAAGACGGCATGACGTTCATGCTGGGAGGATTTGGTTTATGTGGAATTCCTGAAAATGCCATTTCAGAACTTGTGCGGCTGGAGATAAAAAACATTACCTGTATAAGCAACAATGCAGGGGTGGACGATTTTGGATTGGGACTCCTTTTACAGAAGCACCAAATAAAGAAAATGATCTCCTCCTATGTTGGGGAAAATGATGAATTTGAACGGCAAATGCTTAGTGGCGAGCTTGAAGTAGAACTAACACCTCAGGGGACATTAGCGGAAAAATGCAAGGCGGCGCAGTCCGGTTTCCCCGCCTTTTATACCCCTGCTGGCTATGGAACTGAAGTGGCCGAAGGGAAAGAAACCAGAGAATTTAATGGAAAAATGCACGTCTTAGAATATGCCTACTCGGCCGATTTTGCCTTTGTGAAGGCCTGGAAAGGAGATGAGGCAGGAAACCTCATTTTTAAAGGAACTGCCCGTAATTTTAATCCCTGTATGTGTGGTGCAGCTAAAATAACCGTAGCCGAGGTGGAAGAACTATTGCCTGCGGGCAGCCTGGATCCTAATGAGATCCATATTCCAGGGATCTTTGTTCAACGGATTTTTCAGGGAAAACAATACGAAAAGCGAATTGAACAACGAACAGTAAGACCCCGTAACTAATGCTGGATAAAATAGGAATAGCAAGGCGTATCGCTAAAGAGGTAAAAGATGGTTATTATGTAAACCTGGGGATAGGCATCCCTACCTTGGTAGCTAATTTTGTAAGGGACGATATCAGCGTGGAATTCCAGAGTGAAAATGGTGTTTTGGGGATGGGGCCCTTTCCGTTCGAAGGTGAAGAAGATGCAGACATCATTAATGCAGGTAAGCAAACCATCACTACCATGCCGGGAGCTTCTTTTTTTGATTCGGCCACAAGTTTTGGGATGATACGGGGAAAACACGTACACCTTACGATACTGGGAGCCATGGAAGTTGCGGAAAATGGGGATATTGCAAATTGGAAAATTCCGGGAAAAATGGTAAAAGGCATGGGAGGGGCGATGGATTTAGTCGCTTCTGCCGATAATATCATCGTAGCAATGATGCATACGAACAAAGCAGGAGAGTCCAAATTACTCAAGAGATGTACATTGCCCTTAACAGGGGTTGGCTGCGTAAAAAAAATTGTCACGAACCTTGCCGTTCTTGAAATTGTGCCGAAAGGTTTCAAATTATTGGAAAGGGCTCCCGGAGTCAGCATTGAAACCATAAAAAAGGCCACAGAAGGCAACTTACTAATTCAGGGCGATATTCCAGAAATGGAATTATAATTCAGGAAAATTTCTAAATAAAAAATTTTTTCCTTACATTCTGACCACATTTTTAAGGGCCTTTACCACAATTATTTTTAGAATCTGTCGTTTTATTATTATTTTCAAAGAAGAATTGAATTAAAAGCTCCAAATCTAATCTTATTAACCTGTAAACCTATGGATACCCAAACGAATCACGCACCTGCGGAAGAAAAAGTGCAAGTATATCGAAATGACTTTTACAATGGCATATTGGTATTGGCCAAAAAGCTATTTATGTTATAACAGATCTTAAAAGAAATTATAAAGAAGGAGCAAAGCATTAAGTTTTGCTCCTTTTTTTATTTTAGCAAGATCAAATGACAGCCTATGTATCTACAATTGCAATTATGTACTAAGGACGATACAAAAAAATTGCTATCAATTTCCAGGCAAACTTTTATTGATGCTTTTGAAGATGAAAACAAGCCTGAAGATTTTGCGGATTATATGAATACCGCTTTTTCAGAAGAAACAATTTTACAGGAATTATCAAACCCACATAGTTCATTTTATTTTGTGAATCAAAAGAACCATACGGTTGCCTATTTTAAGTTGAATGATCACAAGGCACAAACCGATGTCCATGATAAGGATGCATTTGAGCTGGAGCGGATTTATGTACTAACGGCCTATCAGGGCCTGGGGATAGGGCAATGGATCATAAAAAAGGTTATTGCACTGGCAGAAAAGGCACAAAAGAAATACATATGGCTGGGGGTATGGGAAAAAAATGTAAGCGCAATTCAATTTTATGAAAAAAAAGGCTTTGTTAAATTTGGGAGGCATCCTTATTTCATAGGACAGGACAAACAAATGGATTGGCTAATGCGATTGGATTTAAGTACCTTGTAACAAACATAAAAACATATGAAAAAAATATTTCTGGCATTCTTTTTCACCTTAGTAAGTAGCATGCTACTATATGCTCAGAGCGGACTATATTTTCCTGATAAAAATGCTGCATGGGAAGAAAAACCTCCCTACGAATTCAAGATAAATAAAACCAAATTAAATGAGGCCGTTGCATTTGCTATGGGCAATGAATATTCCGGTTCCAGAGATCTGCGAATTGCCATATTGAAAGGATTTGAACGGGAACCTTTTCATGAAATTCTTGGGCCAACCAAAAAAAGAGGAGGTCCGGCGGGAATGGTCTTAAAAAATGGATATGTAGTTCATAAATGGGGTGATGTTAAACGTGTTGATATGACCTTTAGCGTTACCAAAAGCTTTTTATCGACCGTTGCCGGATTGGCCGAAGATCATGGATTGATAGCGAGCACAAAAGATCCGGTGGTCAATTATATTTGGGATGGTACTTTTGACGGTGACCATAACAGTAAGATCACATGGGAACATCTTTTACAGCAAAACTCCGATTGGTCCGGGGAATTATGGGGCGGAAAAGACTGGGCAGATCGCCCTCCAAAAGAAGGGAGCCTGGACGACTGGAAGCTCCGCAGTCTGAACGAACCAGGAACGGTTATGGAATATAACGATGTAAGGGTTAATTTACTGGCCTATAGCCTCACTCATGTATGGAGAAAACCCTTACCCCAGGTTTTAAAAGAGCAACTTATGGATAAAATTGGCGCTAGTACAACCTGGCGCTGGCATGGCTATAAAAATGCCTGGACCGAAGTAGATGGTTTGCAAATGAAATCGGTTACCGGAGGAGGCCATTCAGGGGGTGGTCTTTTTATAAGTACAGAAGATATGGCTCGTTTCGGTTTATTATTCCTAAATAATGGAATGTGGAAAAATGAACGATTACTAAGTGAACAATGGATCGTAAAGGCTACAACCCCATCCCCCCCAAATCCCAATTATGGATATTTATGGTGGTTAAACC
>CALZFZ010000167.1 GCA_945786965.1 uncultured Muriicola sp.
AGCTTGGGCAGCGAATCCGATGAAGAAGAAATAAGTAATTGTTAGTAGCGTTTTCATGTCTTGCGTTTTATATATATAAAACGCAAAGATGTGCCTCTAACCAGGGTGTCATTCGCTGAAAAACCCCTATTTTTCGGTATCTGACAAGAACTGGGTTAAAGTGCAAAAAAACATCGGTGAACGTAACTACCCCCTAAAACCGCTTACCGAAAAAAGATGTTTTTAATCGGGAAGTATGTCCCTAAAAAACAACGTATATCATCTAATTTCATGCTTATAAACTGGGAATTGTATTTGTGGAATACGATTAAAAGAAGATTTAAGTACCTTAGGTAGTTCAATTTCATTGTAAAACCAACTAATAACATTCCTATGAAAAAATTTGTTTTTATGCTGTTCCTGTTCATTAGCCTCGCGTTAGGATGGGCCCAGGATGCTAAAAAGGATTATACCGAGGCATTTAACCTTATAGAAGTGTGGCTCGATGCGCAAAAAGATTATGAAAAACTCCCTGGCATCTCTGTAGCCGTAATTGAGGACCAAAACGTATTGTGGAGCGGAGCCTTTGGCCTGGCCAACAAAGAAAAAAACGTGCCCATCACTACGAAAACGCTGTGCAGCATCTGTTCTATCTCCAAACTGTTTACTTCGGTGGCCATCATGAAATTATATGAGGAAGGCAAACTACGGCTGGATGATACCGTAGACGACCTCCTCCCCAATTACAACCTCAGGCAAAAATACGCGGAAAGCGGCCCTATTACGGTGCGGTCCTTATTGACGCATTCTTCCGGCCTTCCACGAGAAGCGGCCTTTCCTTACTGGACAGGCCCCGATTTCCCCTTTCCTACCCGGGAACAGATCGATAATGCTCTGGGCGACCAGGAAACGCTCTACCCTGCTTCTACCTACTACCAGTATAGCAACCTGGCACTTACGCTGCTCGGGCATATTGTAGAACAGGTATCCGGGATTTCGTTCGATGATTATGTACAACAAAACATCCTAACACCCTTACAACTGGCCAATACACGCACCGAATTGCCCGAGAACCTGTATGGCGCCCAATTGGCCATTGGTTACAGTTCCCTGAACCGGAATGGCGAACGCCCAAAAGTAAACTTCTTCCAGGCCAATGGCATAAAGCCCGCAGCCGGCTTTTCATCGAACGTGCTGGACCTTGCAAAATTTGCCTCATGGCAATTTCGCCTGCGCGATACCACTGCTGCCGAGGTTTTGCAGCCAGCTACCCTAAAATACATGCAGCAGGTACACTGGACAGATCCGGATTGGAAAGTGACGCGGGGCCTGGGTTTTGGGGTTTACAAAGGGTCCAATGGTAGCACCTGGGTGGGCCATGGCGGTTCCTGTCCGGGGTATAGATCTACGTTGCAGCTAGATTTGAAGAATAAAATGGCCTATACGGTCATGATCAATGCCGGAGGTACCAACCCCAACCGATATGTAAATGGTATCCATGGTATTTTAAACAAGGTAAAAGCCCCGAAAAACGAGGGAACTCCAGCCAATCTAAAGGATTATGTAGGGTATTATGACCCCAGCCCCTGGGGCAGTGAGGAATACATCGGCACCTGGGATGGGCAGCTGGTGATGTTGGGGCTGCCTACGCGCTTGCCTGCAGATGGGCTAAGTTTCTACAAACACATCGAAAAGGATACCTTCAGGAGGGTACGGGACGATGAAAAACTTGGTGAGACCGTGACCTTTCAACGCGATACAGCAGGCCAGATCATAAGCTATGAACAGCATGGTAATTATTCGAAACGGATGCGACGTTAAAAAGCAACGCCCCTAATTACTTAACCTTATATAAATTTAATTTTAATGAAAGGCTTATGATAAATATTATTCCATCTAAATTAACAATTGTAGTACTCCTGTTGTTTGTCATTGGTTTCACAGGGGAGACTCAGGAGTTGCCTTCAAAAAAGTATCTGGAGCAATACAACGCCAAAATGAACCGCACACAATGGTTTCGTGAGGCTCGTTTTGGGATGTTCATTCATTACGGTCCCTATGCGGTACCAGCACGCGGCGAATGGGTAAAGTCCAATGAAAAAATGACGACCGAAGACTACCAAAAATATGTGGAGGCCTTCGTTCCCAGTAACTATGATCCTGCAGCATGGGCGGCGATTGCCAAACAAGCCGGAATGAAATACGCCGTTATGACTGCCAAACACCATGATGGCTTTTGTATGTTCGATAGTAAACTAACGGATTATAAGATCACTACCAATGTCCCGGGCAGGGACTTCGTAAAAGAATATGTGGAGGCATTCAGAGCAGAAGGACTTAAGGTAGGTCTCTATTATTCACTGATCGACTGGCATCACAAAGACTATCCCCATGTGGGCAACCATCCGCTAAGCGGTAACGACGCACATAAGAAAAAGGTGCAATGGGACACCTATTTGAAGTACATGCACCAACAGGTAGAAGAGTTAATGACCCAATATGGCAAGATCGACATCCTGTGGCTCGATTATTCCTTCGATGACTACCAGGGCCAAAAGTGGAAAGCATCGGAATTGGTATCAATGATCCGGAAATATCAGCCCAACATTATCCTCAATAGTAGGCTGGAAGTGAATCCCGGGAATAGTGAAAAGGGGCGTGCATTTGATGGTTATGGCGATTTTGAAACCCCGGAACAGGCTATCCCTGAAAAAGGGATCATAAATATCTACAACCAGCCCATCCCCTGGGAAACCTGTTTAACCTTAAATAACAACTGGGGGTATGCAGCGAATGACAATGAATGGAAGTCGCCCGAGACCATAATCCATGCCCTGGTTGAGGTGGTAAGTAAAAATGGTAACCTTTTGTTGAATGTGGGACCCGATTCACAGGGGAACATCCCCCTACCCTCAAAAAAAATATTGGCAGAAGTGGGGCAATGGATGAACGTTAATCATGAAAGTATTTATGGATGTGGAAGGGCAGACCTACAAAAACCGGATTGGGGCTACTTTACCCAAAACAGCAATACTTTATATGCCCATTGGACCCATCCAAAAATTGGCTATATCAATATCAAAGGATTTGGAAATAATATAGACAAGGTATTCATGCTTCACAATGGTCAAGAAGCGCCAACAGCCACATCCTGGTGGGGCAATGAGGACCAGGATAATTTCTTTATTAATGTAAAGACCCCGGTATACCATACCTTCCAACTCCCTGACAGATCAGATACCGTTTTTAAAATGATTTTAAAAAAATAAGACCCAACACCATCTTGTTTCAACTGATTAAAAAAAGAGTAAACCTTATATGGAAGTGATAGATGAAAAATATTTTCATTTAGGGAATAAATACTGAACGGAACCAGTTTTAATGAGTTCCGTTCTAATGTTTTTGTTAATTGGAAATGATTAAAGCGCCAACATTTTTGCATTGTATTCGAAATGCAAAGGCGAAATAACAGGCTGCGTTTTAGGAATTTTGTTCTTTTCTAGAATTGGCATCAACACTTTACCGAATTCTTTAAATCGATCGGCAGATTCCCAAACATCAGTTACCACCATCCCCTGGGCTGTAGCGGCTGCAAAATGATGTTGCAGTCCTTTAGGTTGTGACTGACCGGCTGCTTTCAGATCTTGCCAAATTTGGTCGAACTGTTTTTTGGTCATTCCTTTAAATTCAAATTGAATTAAAGCTTTGTTCATCGCAATAGAATTTTGTTTCCTACTCGTATGGCTTTTCGGTTGCGCCCCGTTTAGTGAAGTGGTCTCTGGACTCCACTTTTATAAAAAAATAGCAACTTAAAAAATCTATTATTCCCTTTAGTGGTAGGTAATAATTGGAATTCCCATATGTGTGGTTGGTCTTGGTAACTTACTACAAGCAAGGATGCTGTTATTGTAAGTAATGATAGCGATTGCCAGGTAGCAAATTATACAAATAAAGATATGAAATCTCCTTGCTGATTATTCTCGCATTAAGAAATATTTAACCAAGATTTATGAACAGGTCCTGTTTTCAGATTTCTAAAACAGTGGACATTGCATTAAAATAAAAGGTCGATATAAAAGTGATAAGCGAAGTACACTACTCTCTTAGATAATAGTTTATGCCAATCTAGCAGTATTTCTTTTAGTTTTAAAAGACAATTCTTTTTTAATTCTGCTATTCTTAAAACGGTATAAACGAGCAACGCTAGTTTCTTTTACTGTAGAAGTAACGATCTCTTTCTTGGCAGTTTCTACTTTAACTTCAGAAG
>CALZFZ010000168.1 GCA_945786965.1 uncultured Muriicola sp.
AAGAATTTACCTTTACTACCGAGAAACTGGGGACCATAGGTTCCTTTAAAATTAAAGGAAGAAGTATCCTCCTTTTAAAGCCTTCTACCTATATGAATCGCAGCGGTAAAGCCGTAAAATATTGGATGGAAAAGGAAAAAATTCCTTTTGAAAATGTATTGATCATTACCGATGATCTGAATCTCCCCTTTGGCACCCTCCGCTTAAAAACCAAAGGAAGCGACGGAGGGCATAATGGATTGGCAGATATTCAAACCGTATTGCAAACGGTAAATTACAATCGGCTGCGTTTTGGGCTTGGAGACAATTATTCCAAAGGCCGACAGGTAGATTATGTACTTGGAAACTGGGATGAAGAGGAGGTTAAAGCATTACCTGAGCGACTTGAAAAGTGCTCGGACATGGTTTTATCCTTTGTCCTTCAGGGAGTACAAATAACCATGAACCAGTATAATAATACCTAAATCAACGCAAAACCCTAAAAGAATAAACCCCGGAATCTGAGGTGTTGCCTTCACGATCTATGGTAGTAATGCGCCAGTAATAAATCGTCCCCGGTAACACACTGGCCTTGACACTGGATAAACTAACTGAAGGAGAAGCCTCAAGATTTTGTGGTGGAGATAACGTATCCAGATAAACGGAATAGCCCTGAATGTCATTATCAACATCAGCACCAGACCAACTCAGGGTTATTTCATTATTAATATCCCTTGTTACGGTAGTCCCGGATTCCGGGGCAATGATCTGAGCGGGAAATGGAGCATAGGTCGTTTCTGAACCGGCATTATAAAAAAACCATTCGGCACTGACGGCAACTTCCTGGGTACTTGTGTTTCGGGATGTAACGGTCCATTTATAAGGTATTCCCTTAAGGAGTGGTAAACTGGCCGTCAAAGCTTGAGTGGACACGTTTACCGAGATCCCTGTAAAGATATTGGTCACCTTAAGGTCATATATAGTCGTATAACGTGCCGTTTGCCAAATAAATGCTACCTGGCTTGTGGTTGCATTTAAACTGGTCCCTGTTGTACATTCAGAATTTTGTAATGGGAAACTTAATAAAGCCGTTTCTGGTGGATTGGGAGAATCTTTACCACATCCCAAGAACAAGAAACCTAAAAATAGTATGGGTAAATACTTCATCGCTTAATCACTTTATAGGTGGTGTCGAGATTATCTCCTTTTAAATTTATAAGATACAAGCCGGCAGGAAGCCCAATAAAATCAATTTCTATCTTATTATCGAATACCTGGTATGCCTTCGACCTTATTAAAAGGCCTGTTGGACTGTAAATGTATACTTGCACGGAAGCACTGGAAGCTGCTACATACACATTCACCCTATTTACAAAGGGATTAGGGTATACGATCAGTTCTGAACCAATTACGATCTCCTCCTCAAAATTACCCTGGCATTCCAGACCTCCTGTAACTTTTAATGTGTTCACCCCTTTATTTAAATTTATAATGATCTCCGGTTCTGTAGTTTGGATCAATAAGCCATTTAATTCAATATTGTAGAGCAGGGACCCATCTAATTTTAAAGTAGCTTGCAAGCCTTCGGGATCTATCGTTAATAATACCTGTAAAGGTAAGGGTTCATCAATAACAAAATCGAAGCAGAATTCTTCATAAACATTGGCTCCATCCGTGCCATTAATACAGGCGTTATAGGTCCCGGAAGCCAGGTCTGCGAGCTGATACGTACTGGTGAAATCTGTTATTTCATTCACCCCGTTTCCGGTAATGGCAATGGTATAATCCAGAGTCTGAGTCGCATTTATATTGAGCATACCATCATTGTTGCTAATGCAGGATTCACTTTCTAGGGCAATTGTGAAGTTATCTGAGGCAAATCGATAAACGGGGCACCCATCAGCATTTACTTCCGTATCAGGGGGTGTTCCCAGACAAAGATCGTCCCCGTCATCAAAAACATTATCCCCGTCAGCATCCGGCCTAAAAATCCCTTCTACACAGATTTCTAGTGAAACAGCGTTCAGGAATCCACCATCCGCCGTAGCGGTATCCTCGACCAGTAAGGTCCATTCTCCAAAAGATGATTCTCCCTTAAAGGTGGCCAAGGACCCAAGCGGTTTTACAAGACCATTGATAGCAGGATTCCCATTGCAAACAATTGGAGCTGCTTCATCGTCGAAAACAGCATCAATATTACTGAATTGTGAACAGGAATTGGAGGTTAGTACTACTTGTGTCCCGGATGGAGAAATGACACTGATGATCAAATCCGATAAAAAAGAGTGTTCCACATCCAGAATAACGTTCACATCAGCAATAGGTAAATCGTCTATTACAAAAATCGTGGAGCTAACAGTAGGCGTACCCGATGGAGAAATGGTCACCGGCAGGTCATTGGCCATGACGGTTTTGCAATTCACTGGATTGGTAGTAAAACTAAAAGGTGTTCCAAAAACACCTTGCCCGCAATTCGATTTTGGCTTTACTCTCCAATAATATGTGGTTTCCGGCATCAGGTTTAACGGGACATAGCTTTTGAAAATAACTGTTTCTGATTCAACAATGGTGGTAAAAGTAGTATCTGAAGCAATCTCAATATCATAGGAGATATTGCTGGCATCTGTTTCCCAGGTCAGCGTTGGTTGTATGGATATATCCACTGCACTATCCATAGGTGCAGTAAGCGTTACTTCCGGGTAGAGTGTGTCATACACATCCAGCACAATTTCTAATTGCTGGGTAAACGAGGCTGCAGTTGCCGTAACCACTATGGAGTATTTACCCTCTGTTACGCCTATAGTATTGGAAATGGTCATATCTACAGCTGTACTATCGGCAGTGGCCGTTCCCGGAGCAAAGGTAACTACAAGGCCTGGTGGTACACCACTGGCACTAAAAGTAGCTTCTTCGCTAAATCCGCCATAGGATTCATAAACAAAAGGAATTACCTCATCTAAAGGCTGACATATTTCATATTCCAAATCTTCAAAATTTAGAACGATAGACGATTCTTCTATTATGAAATCAGTAGTATTTATTGCAAAAAAGATGCTTTCATATGCTTTAACCATAAACCTGGCATTTGTTGTTGCAGTACCTGGTAAAAGAACTTCATGAGAACCATCATTCGGAACTTTCTCAGCTAAACGCTTTGGAAATGTAAGTCCGCCATCTGTGGAAATGAAAATATCCACAAATTGACTGTTAATAGGTCCTATGTCCGTATTAGCAACATCCCAGGTCACTGTTTGAACAGTTCCGGCATTATAGGTTTCAGCTGAAGTTTGAGAAGTTACTATAAATGGCCCTGCATTGTTCCTGACTCTTACATTCACAAGATCGGACACTACTTGACCTCCCCCTATTGCATTATCACGTACCGTTAAGGCAAAATTCAGTTCGCGTTCTATTTCCGACACGGTCTCCCAGGCCGAATTTATTGTTGGATTCGTTTGTGTTAAATCTCCTTGAACCACTCGCAACAAGTTAGGGAAATAGCGTTCCGATTGGGTTGTGGGCGGCAAGGATCTGAAATTGGCTCCAGTAGGATTTTGTGGCCCAAATGTACTTGTTGTAACCACCCCGTTGTCTATTTGCTCCCAGGAATAAGTTAGTACATCTAATGAATCCACATCCGTGGCGATACCCGTCAAGACAAATGCCGTCCCTTTAGGGATCGTAAAGTTCCCTATGGGTGTTATTACAGGGACTTCATTGGTCAATATGGTTTCTTCTGCACAGCTTGTCGTGGCCAGATATTCTGAAATCTGAAGGATGCTGTAATAGTGAAAATAATCGTCTCCATTGGTCTGTACGTTCTCTCCCGAAACTATCCCGGCATACCCCATTATGGTAGAACCACTGCCGGGTTCTGCCTGAACCCCAGTTCCTTCAGAATCGAAAGACCAGGTATGGTTTGCCCCAAATTGATGTCCTAGTTCATGGGAAACATAATCTAAATCGAACACATCACCCTGAGGATTCATGGAAGCCGAATAGGCACTCCCCTTCTGACTCGTTGTACAAACAGCCCCAATAAATCCTGCATTCCCCCCATTGGTGTCTTCATGAAACAAATGGCCAACATCGTAATTGAGTTCGCCAATAGTATTTGTAAGTGTGTTTTGTACTTCTGTATTGAGATTTCCCTCATAGGGATCTGTATCCGGATCTGTATAAATTACCAAATCGTTATTGGCAACTAGTTCCAGGGTAACCGCCAGATCGGTTATAAATACTTCATTAACCCGGGTAAGTGTTGCATTGATAGCTGCCAGGGCATCGGCTACTGTGCCACCATGAAACTGTGTGTACTCGCCTGAAGCAGAAACGGCGATTCTGTATTTTCGTAAAAGCTGGTCATCTGCCAGTTTTGCGGTTTCAATACCTTCAATCCTATCTAGCATCATTTCAGTGGCACACACAAAATTCTTGGACGCCGTGCCTTCACCACTTCGGCTATAAACTACATAATCGTTGCTATTTCGCGATGCCTTTTCCAGGAATACCCTTTTTTCCTTCCCGTTTAGGATCAGCATTGCCTGTAAGCCCTTATGTGAATAGCTAAATCGAACCCGGTCTGCTCTGTTTCTCAGACTGGTACCCGTGAATGACCTGATATTGGGATACTTCAATGAAAGTTCCCTGGAAAATACCGGCGTTTCCTCAACTTCAAACGGGATCATTTGCCCTGAAGTATCAGGAAAATAAATCGTTGATTTATGGCCCTGAGAAAAATTAAGCCTAACCAACTCTTTTTCCAGAAGTTGCTTTTCCAGTGAAAAAAAACGTAATTTCTCGGTATCTAAGGCCTGTAAATCGGCCGACAACAATTGATTTTTGGGCGCCTCGGACTGCCAATAAACAGACTGTGCTGTTACCCAAAAGCCAAAAAATAGTATGGTTATTGGTAAAACAAGACGTAATTTTGTTGTCATTCGGGGATTTTAAAAATTTAAAAATAAGCCTTTTTATTATTTATATTCAGTGGTAACTGTTCAAAGCATTACTAAATACGATAAAACACAACCTACGGTTATAACCATTGGAACATTTGATGGAGTTCACATTGGCCATAAAAAGATCTTAGAACGCCTCATAAATGATGCCAGAAAAACGGAACGTACGTCTGCTGTACTTACTTTTTTCCCTCATCCGCGCATGGTGCTTCAAAAAGACACCGAATTAAAACTGTTAAACACCATAGACGAGAAAACAAAGATCCTCGAAAATCTGGGACTCGATTTTCTGGTTATTCAGCCTTTTACAGAGGAGTTTTCAAGATTGTCCGCTACAAAATTTGTACGTGATATCCTCGTGAATTCCCTGCATGCTAAAAAAGTGATCATAGGCTATGACCATCGTTTTGGCCGAAACCGAAATGCCAATATTTCGGATCTGATCGCTTTTGGAAATACGCTCGATTTTGAAGTTGAAGAAATTCCTGCACAGGAAATAGATGAGGTTTCAGTGAGCTCCACCAAAATAAGGAAAGCCCTCAAAGAAGGAGATGTTAAAACTGCAAACAAGTACCTGGGATACCACTATATGCTTACAGGTGAGGTTGTTAAAGGAAAAGGACTCGGTAAACAATTAGACTTTCCAACGGCTAACCTTCAAATTAAGGAAGCCTATAAACTTATTCCTAAAAATGGGGTTTATGTAATTCAAAGTACCCTAAACAATAAGACGGTCTATGGAATGATGAATATTGGATTTAACCCCACTGTAGATGGTGAAAGTAGAACTATTGAAGTGCACTTCTTCGATTTTAAGGGAGATCTTTATAACCAACAGATCCAGGTCGATATCCTCGAGTGGATTAGGGATGAGCACAAATTCAAATCATTAGAAGAACTCAGGTTGCAGCTTAAAATTGATAAAAAAACCGCTCTTGCAGTAATTTCCGCTTAGATGTTAAACTCTTGGCTCTTTAAAAAAATCGACAACAGTCCGTTGATTATATTTCGGATTTTTTTCGGGGTACTCGTTAGCCTTGAATGCTTTGGAGCTATCGCAACAGGTTGGGTCAGAAGAACTTTGATAGAACCCACATTTACCTTTTCATTTATCGGTTTTGAATGGTTGCAACCCCTGCCTGGCAATGGGATGTACCTCTATTTTATTGTGATGGGGACCCTGGGTATTTTTATAACGTTTGGTTTTAAGTACCGCTGGAGCATCATCTCTTTTACCCTGCTTTGGACGGCGGTGTACCTAATGCAAAAAACGGCATACAATAACCATTATTATTTGTTGATACTCGTTTCTTTTCTGATGTGTTTTCTACCGGCAAACCGATACTGTTCCCTGGACAGCCATTTTAATAAAACCTTACAAAACCATTCCATGATGAGTTATGTAAAATGGATCATTGTCTTGCAACTTTTCCTGGTATATACCTATGCGGCGATCGCCAAATTGTACGGAGATTGGCTCGATTTTTCTATTATAGAAATTCTGATGCAGAGCAAAGCCTCTTACCCGGTAATAGGAACTACATTACAACAGCCGTGGGTACACTATATCATAGGCATCATGGGCTTTTTGTTCGATCTGCTTATTATACCTGCCCTACTATGGAAACCTACCCGTAATTGGGCATTTGCCTTTGCCATCTTTTTTCATGTTTTTAATTCCATCGTATTTCAGGTGGGGATTTTTCCCTATTTGGCGCTTGCCTTTACGGTCTTCTTTTATGAGCCTGAAACCATTCAAAAATTATTTTTTAAACATAAAAAATTGTACCAAGATTCTGAAGTCCAAATTTCCTCCTATAAAAATTGGTTTTTATTGGGTTTTGGCGTCTATTTCCTTGTACAGCTGCTATTACCTCTACGGCATTATTTTATAAAGGACGATGTACTCTGGACCGAAGAAGGACATCGCATGAGCTGGAGAATGATGTTGCGAAGCAGGTCTGGGATAATACAGTTCAATCTTGTTGATAAAACCAATGGCGCAACATCCCCGGTATTACTGGATAATTATCTTACCAGGTATCAACTACAAAAAGTATCTTGCTACCCGGATTTTATATGGCAGTTTGCACAACGCTTAAAAAAGGAATATGCATTAAACGGACATGATATACAGGTCTTTGCAAAAGCAAGAGTTAGTATTAACGGAAGGTCTTTAAGCCCATTCATAGATCCGACGGTAGATTTGGCCAATGAAAAGTGGGATCCATTCAAACATCACCCATGGATACTGCCTTCCAATTTTAATGATAAAGAAAGGTGATTGGGATTTAATGAATTGGAAATAGCCAAAGGCATATTTTTTTAAGCCGGCTCGGCTGCTAACAATACTTGATCTTGTACCTCAGACAATTCATCAATTAACATTAAATTTGTGCCTTAAAATAAGCCCTATGTTAGTATTGCAGGTAATACGTGATAATAAAAAGGAAATTGCCGCCGCATTAAAGAAACGAAATCTGGATGCCGACACCCTTTTGGAAAATGTTCTTGAACTTGATGAAAAGCGGAGAGCCCTGCAAACAGAAATGGATCAAACCCTGGCCCAGTCGAACAAACTTTCCAAGGAAATAGGAATGCTTTATAAAACAGGGAAAGCTCAGGAAGCCAACACACTCAAAGAGCAAACAACAGCCTTAAAAGAAGCATCCAAAAAAATGGGGGAGGCATTAAACGCTGTTTCTGATGACCTGGACAATGCCCTGTATTTAATTCCCAATATTCCGCATACCTCTGTGCCATCTGGCAATTCTGAAGAAGATAATGAAGAAGTATACAAAGAGGGAGATATCCCTAAACTAATGGAAGGAGCACTTCCCCATTGGGATCTAGCCAAGAAATACGATATCATCGATTTTGAACTGGGTGTAAAGATAACCGGAGCGGGATTCCCGGTATATAAAGGAAAAGGGGCTCGTTTGCAACGTGCTCTCATCTCCTATTTCCTGGATAAGAATACCCAGGCTGGGTACACCGAAATACAGGTCCCCTATTTGGTGAACGAAGCTTCCGGTTTTGGTACCGGGCAGCTCCCTGATAAAGAAGGTCAAATGTACCATGTTCAGGCAGACGACCTTTATCTTATTCCAACGGCAGAAGTGCCGGTAACCAATCTCCTTCGGGATAATATCCTGAACCTGAACGATCTCCCTATTTGTTACACAGGCTATACACCCTGTTTCAGAAGGGAAGCCGGTAGTTACGGGGCACATGTACGCGGCTTAAACAGGCTACATCAATTCGACAAGGTAGAAATAGTACGGGTAGAACAACCTGAAAACTCGTATCAAGCTTTAAATTCCATGGTAGAACATATAAAGGAGATCCTTAAAGAATTGAATCTCCCATACAGAATTCTTAGACTTTGCGGGGGCGACTTAGGCTTTACCTCAGCACTTACATACGATTTTGAAGTTTTCTCAACTGCCCAGGACCGATGGTTGGAAATAAGTTCGGTGTCTAACTTTGAATCGTACCAGTCTAACAGGTTAAAACTCCGGTATAAAGATGAAAACGGCAAAACCCAATTGGCACATACTCTCAATGGAAGTTCACTGGCCTTGCCAAGGGTCCTGGCCGGTATACTAGAAAACTACCAAACAAAGGAAGGGATACGAATCCCGGATGTCCTGATCCCCTATACCGGTTTCGATATCATAGATTAGGATTTCTTTGGTAGTTTAATTTACGGTTCTTGGTTAACTTTGGTAAATTTCCATAATGAGAAGTATCCTTTTATTGTTCTTCCTATGCTGTATGGCAGGCTCCCTGGCACAGGACGACTTTTTGGCCAAGCAGTACTTCAATGATGGGGAATATGAGAAAGCGCTGGTTTTCTATGAGAAATTAACAGCTCAAAACCCCAGGCGGATGGACTATGCAGAAAATCTGGTTCGCTGCTATCAACAATTGGAGCAATATACGGAAGCCGAAACCTTTTTAGAATCTAAGATCGAAACCGGGAGTTCGTACCCCACTATTTTTATTGAACTGGGATACAATTATCGCCTGCAGGAGAAAACAGCAGAAGCTAATTTGTATTATGAAAAAGCCCTGGCATCTATTGAAAAAAATCCGAATTATGGCTATGGTGTTGGAATTGGATTTCAACGTTTCGCTCTGTTAGACTATGCCCTGAGGGCCTATGAGCGGTCTATGGAATTAAATCCTCAATTGGATTATAACTTTCAGTTGGCCCAAATTTATGGGGAACAGGGGAACATTGAAAAAATGTTTGTTTCGTATATGGAACTTCTTAGTAATGGGAGATCCTCTATGGGTAATGTTTTAAACAAGATCAGTGATTTTATTACCGAAGATCCGGACAATGAAAATAATATCCTTTTAAAAAAAATATTGCTTCAGAAAGCCCAAAAAAATCCGGAAGTATTGTGGAATGAGCTTTTAAGCTGGATGTTTACACAGCAAAAACAATACAGCAGCGCCTTTAACCAGGAAAGGGCTATTTACAAAAGATCCCAGGATTCCTCACTGGAACGATTGGAAGGGCTGGGAGACATAGCCCTGGAGAATATGGCCGTGGATGAGGCTGTTCAAATATTTCAATATATCGAGAAGAACAGTGTGGATGAGGTAACCCGCATAAATGCGCAATTAAATCTTATAGATATTGCCTTAATAAAGGCAGATGAGAAAAAAATAGCGGATATAGATGATCAATTTAAGGAACTACTCAATACCTATGGTTATAAAACACAAACCCTGCAGTTGCAGGTTGCCTATGCTAATTTTTTGACATTTAAAAAAAATGACCCTCAGACTGCTATCAATATTTTAAAAAGATCCCTGGAATTACCGTTGGCTAAATATGGGGAGGCCTATCTCAAGATGGCATTGGGAGATATCCTGGTCTTTGATCAAAAATTCAATGAGGCACTTATCTATTTCTCTCAAATACAAAAAAGCCTTAAAAATGATGTGTTGGGACAAGAAGCGCGCTTTAAGGTGGCACAAACAAGTTTTTACAAAGGCGATTTTGACTGGGCATTAACCCAATTAAAGGTGTTGCGAGGCTCTACCTCCCAACTCATAGCAAACGACGCTATGCAACTAAGCCTTTTAATTTCTGATAACTCTCTTGAGGATTCGACCAAGACAGCCTTAAAAAAGTATGCGAAAGCCGACTTGCTTTCGTATCAAAATAAGACCAAGGAAGCAATTGGCGTCCTAGAAGATATATTACAAAACCATAAAGGAGAGAAGATTGAAGATGAAGCCCTCCTTAAACAAGGACAGCTTTTGGAAAAACAAGACGATTATGAAGGCGCTTTGTTTAATTATTTGAAGATCGTGGAATTTTACGGAGATGATATCCTGGCAGATGATGCGCACTTTGCCATGGCCGAATTATTCAGAACCAAACTGAATAAAATCGAAAAAGCAAAATACCATTATGAACGTATCATTTATAATTATCAGGATAGTTATTACTTCCCCCAGGCCCGGAAGAATTTTAGGATACTGAGAGGAGATAGTATTAATTAATTCTCCCCAATCAGAGAATAAATACAATTTGAAAAGGAAATCGATGCTTATTTACAATGTTACGATTAATATTAATGAGGCAGTACATGATGAATGGCTCGGATGGATGAAGCAAAAACATATCCCCGATATGTTGAGCACTGGAAAATTTTTGGAGGCAACCATGAGTAAAGTCCTTGTCGATGAAGAAATGGGAGGCATAACGTATTCCGTACAGTACAAAGTGAAAGATCGGGATACCCTAAATGCATACTATAGTGAAAATGCCTCCACCCTCCGTAATGAATCCCTGAAACATTTTGGCGACAACTTTGTTGCCTTTCGTACCGAATTAGAGGTATTAACCATTGAGAGCGCTTTGATACCTAGTGCAACGGAATACTTATTCACCTATGGTACCTTACAGGATGAAGCCGTTCAGAATGTCGTTTTTTCAAGAACCCTGAAAGGCAATCGGGACCTGCTTACATGCCATAAGGTGGCCAAGGAAAAGGTAGGAGGGCTCTACCCTACTTTACGCCAATCAACAAAAGAAGAAGACCAGGTCCGGGGTGAGGTTTTTATTGTTAGTAGTGCAGAACTAATACAGGCCGATTCTTATGAAGGAGATGCCTATTGTCGAAAAAAAGTAACGCTTGCCTCTGGGATCGAAGCCTGGGTTTACATAGGAAAATCGGCGTTTGAAGATTCAAATCAAGAAAATGTCTAAACGAAGAAATAAATCTTCCTCTTCATATAAAAAAAACTCCCGTTACCATGGCGATAAAGGTCCGGTTAGGGCCAAGAAACACCTTGGACAACACTTCTTAAAAGATGAAGCTATTGCGCAACAAATTGCCCAGACACTTTCATTATCCGGATACGAAGATGTTCTGGAAATAGGCCCTGGTACCGGTGTATTAACCAAGTATCTGTTAGTGCAAAATATCAACCTGGTAGCAATGGACCTAGATGCAGATTCCATCGTGTACATGAACCATAGCTTTCCCCTGGAACACCCTCAACTGTTAAACCGTAAGGGATCTTTTAAAATCATTGAAGCCGATATTTTGCACTACAATGTAAATGAACTCTTTGGGACAAGGCAATTCGCCATCATTGGAAATTTCCCATATAATATTTCTACGCAGATCGTTTTTAAAATGTTGGAATGGCGAAACCAGGTTCCTGAATTTTCGGGTATGTTCCAAAAAGAAGTAGCAAAACGCATTTGTGAAAAAGAAGGTAGTAAGGCGTATGGAATACTCTCTGTACTGGTACAGGCTTATTATGAAGCCGAATATCTGTTTACAGTTCCACCGGAGGTTTTTGATCCCCCGCCTAAAGTACAATCAGGGGTAATTAAACTTACCCGTAAAGCGAATACAACCCTGGATTGTAA
>CALZFZ010000169.1 GCA_945786965.1 uncultured Muriicola sp.
ATAACATTCGGAGAAGATCATACGTTAAGATCTTGTTTATATTATCCCTTGGGCCTGATATTAGCATTCAATCGAAAGAAATTGTTTGGATCGAATTTGGTCTTTATTTCTACCAGCTTTTCCTAATTTGGGCCAAAAGAATCCTTGGCAAGGTCATCTGAGCCGCTCATATCGCTATTAAAATTAAAGTAGACCTGGCCTTTTGAATGTTGCTGAAGCTCCTTAAAGAAATCCCGGGTCCATTGTATATTATGTTCATTCTGGGCTGCATCTTCCCACATGGTGTCTATACTCACCAGAAACCGTGCACTTCTATCTCCAAAAGCCGTGTCTTCTGACGCAACTCTGCCAATAGCCCCATGAAGATTCCGTATAGAAATCAATGATTGTGGGGCAGGAGATTGATTGGCCCTGTCAAGAATCAACTTTTGCAAAGACTCAGATAAATCATCTACGTAGAGAGATTTCCAATAGCTGCACAAAACTCCCTTCTCTAAAAATGGATCAAACATTTGCTGTACCGCACCGTATGGGTAAATATTGCTCAAATCTAAAAATGGTTCAGCCACTTCACGGAAAGGTTGCAGCACTTTTTGACCTTCTTCCGCTGAACCGGCATATAAGGCCGCCATAACAGTTACAGGGGTGCCATGCATTTCCTCAGGAAAAGCTGGATGAGCGGGGACAGCCCAATGGATACAGTCGCTCGTTACTTCATCTGGCAGATCTCGCGTATTCTCTACCCACCATTTCATTACCTTTTCACCCTCTTCACGAGGATACATACAGGAAACAAACATTACCTCAGGCCCTAACTCATAGAGCTTAAACTCAAAAGAAGTTACTATACCAAAATTGCCACCTCCTCCTTTTATGGCCCAAAACAGATCCTGATTTTCAGATTCAGAGACGTGAATATAGCTCCCATCCGCCAGGACCATATTAGCCCCCACAATATTGTCGATACTCATTCCAACCTTTCGCCGAAGCCAGCTTAAGCCACCACCTAAGGTAAGGCCCCCAACGCCGGTTTCAGAGACCACCCCACCAGGGCAAGCCAAACCAAATGTCTGAGTTTCCCGGTCAACATCTGCCCAGGTAGCCCCTCCCTGTATTATGGCAGTTTTGTTCTTTGGGTTAACCAAAACTGTACGCATCTGTGACAGGTCTATTACCAAACCACCGTCATTCATGGCATTTCCGGCCACATTATGACCCCCACCTCGTACCGCCACCAAAAGTTTGTTCTTACGGGCGAAGTTCACTGCCTGGATAACGTCGTGCACTCCGGTGCACTGGGCTATCAAACCGGGATGCTTATCAATCATTTTATTCCATAATTGACGTTCCGATTCGTACTCCGTGTCCTCGGCACTAAATATTGATCCGGCAAATCCGGCCCTGAATTCTTCTAAAATTTCACTATTGATTTCATTGGTTTTCGCGCTTACTTGGTTGGTTTCCATACTGTTTTATTTGGTTGATTCACATACCTTTTCATTGCTATAAATGAAAAAGAAAGCTCTTATAATTTACAAACAGTTATGGTAATTTACAAGTTGGTACTATTTATCAAAATGGAAAGGGGTAAGATTGAAGTAGTCCGGGGTCAGAAAAGAACAAGATTTTCATGCATTTTACTGGGATTGTATAAAGCTATTTGCGAGGGCTAACAGCTGCTTAACATCTTTACGATTGTCTATGGCCAATGAATATTCCTCTGGGCTCAAATTACCTTTAAGATCTTTCAATAAGTCCTGATATACGGCTTCCTCACTTTTTCTAATGGGTGTGCTCAGTTCAGCTCTCAATGCCTGGGCATTAAAAAATAAGATCGCAGCAGATTTATATTGCCCTTCATGCGCAGCAATTCTCGCCGCGAACTCAATCCCTGGTATGAAACCTAGATAACTTCCGTGTTCAATTTCATGGAAGAGTAGTTTCTGGCAACAAGATTTTACCATTTCCAAATCTCCTAAATCCCATTCAATGGAGGCTAGGCTAGCTGTTGTTGTATACATAAAATGCTTATCTCCCTTCAATATAAGCTTATATGCCTTACGTATTAAATCTTTCGCGAGATCAAGATTCCCCATGCCAAATTCTGCCAGGGCCATGCAGGAATATGCCATGCCTTTACCAAATACGAGATTCGCTTCCTCTCCAATTTCCCTAATTCTAATACAAAGTTCCTTGCATTTGTTGTAGGCATCATATTCATAGTAAATATAACACAGCCATATAAGGGCTGTTTCTTCAAAAATCAGCGATGAATTTTTTCTAAAAGTGACCAGGGCTTCCTCTATCTGCCCTTCAGCGAGTTTGTAATTCCCCATTAAATAATTGCAATAGGCAGTATTGAGGATAGACTGTGCATTTCTCCGTTGATCTTTTAATTCTTCGGTAAGCACAAATGTTTGTTCAAAAAAGGATAGGGCATCGAGCGGTTTTCGTTGCCACATTTTTATCATACCAAGGCTGTTTAAAGATGCCACCAATCGCTTTTTATTAGACAAACTTTCAAAAATAACCTTCGCTTCTTGTGTAAAGACTTCACCTTTCTGGAAATTTCCAACTACGATATGGTACCAGCCAATATCATTGAGAATTAAACCTAATTGATTTTTATCATCTTGCTTTCTCCAATAGGCCAGACATTCTTCAAAAATAGCTTCCGATTTATCCCGGGAAAGTGTGTATAAATAGCAAGAAGCCAGGCTTTGCTTTAGTTTCAGACGTTCAACGTTCAAAGATTCAGGGACAGGTACTGCCGTTACTTTTTCCAATTGTTGTACGCCTTCATCGCCAGTCAACCCTCTAGAACTCCAGAATGGAATCAATGATTTTACAAAGCGATACGCCAATGCCATATCTTCACTTTCAATGGCATGGTCAATAGCAGCTCTGATATTAGGCTGTTCCGGGGAAATTATGTTATTCCAAACCTCAGCTTCGGAACTGTAAAAGTGTGGAGAGGCCTCTTCAGACAGCTTAAGATAGTAGTTGATGTAATCTTTTTTTATGGATGCTTGTTCCTTTGATTTACCCAGCTCCTCACGGGCAAATTCATTAATGGTTTCTAACATGAAGAATCGGAGCTCATTTGCAGAATCATCGGTAGACAATAAACTTTTATCTACTAAGGCCATGACTCCCTCAACGATGTCCCCTTGTAATAGCTCATTCTCACCACAGATCTCTTCGATTGCTTCCAGGGTACAGCCTCCCACAAACAAGGAAATACATTTAAAGAGTAGTTGTTCTTCCATTTCCAGCAGATCATAGCTCCAGGCAATGGTATGTCTAATGGTCTGGTGCCTGGGCGGAAACTGCCCGCCACCCTTTAAAACATCAAAAGAGGTATTTAGTCGTTTAAGCAAGGATTCCGGACTAAATATCTTGGTTCTGGCCGCTGCCAACTCAATGCCTAATGGTAATCCATCTAGTCGCACACATATTTCGGCAACAGTTTTTGAGTTCTCATGCGTAAGCGTAAAATTACGTCTGCTCGCCTGGGCCCTTTGGGTAAACAATGCGACGGAAGGCGTTTCCCTCAATTCATCCAAGGTATTGGCTTCATGAAGTTTAGGCACTTTGAAAGGGGGTACCTGGTATTCTTTTTCACCCTGCACCTGAAGGATGATCCTACTACTTACAAGAATGGATAATTCTGTACATGCCTTATGGAGTTCATCAATTACATGTGCGGCTTTTATGACATGTTCAAAATTGTCTAGAACCAACAAAGCCTTCTTTTCCTTAAAAAATGCAATGAGCACGTCTTCAGAACTAAGCACAGGGTCTTCTTTGAGGCCTAAATATGAAACACACTCCATGGCTACAGCTTCTGTGTTTTTTACCGAAACTAAAGGCATCCAGAATATACCTCCGGGGAATCGATCCGCGACCTCCCAGGCCACTTTAACGGAAAGACTGGTCTTCCCCGTACCGCCAGGGCCGGTGAGCGTAATCAGTCTATGGGTATTCAGCAATTCACAGATCTCTTCAACTTCTTTCTCTCTTCCTAAAAAAGTAGTAAGTGTTTTTGGAAACTTTTCGTTAGATGGGACTTCCCGATATCCTTTTCCTTTGAGCTCCGAGGGATCCGGCACAATCAGTCCCGGGTTTGATACCGCATACACCTCGCTCGGTTTCGGGATATTCTTAAAATAAAATTGACCAAGTGACTTACATTGAAAGTGGGGATGATTTTTTAGCTGCATGTATACAGCTTCGGAGATCAGGATGGCTCCGGGAACGGAAAAAGATTCAATACGGGACGCAAGATTAACAGCATCTCCCAGAATGTTCCCTTTTTCAAAAACGATATCTCCAACGTCTATGCCAATGCGTACCGGAACATTAATGGGTGTTTTTAATTGGCCCTGGATCTCGATGGCGCAATCAACAGCGTTCACGGAGCTGGAAAAGATGCTCAGGGTGCCATCACCGAAATAATTGATGATCTGTCCCTCAAACTTTTTATGTTGTTCTTCAATAACCTGCCGATGCCTGTCTATTTTCTTACGAGCCAGTGCCTCATCCGTATTCATCAATGCCGTAAAGCCCACCATATCGGTGAACATAACCGCAGCAAGGATTCGATTAGATTTGTGCATCGTCATTTTCTTTGAATGACCCAACAATACGTCATCTTAAACCAAGCTTTATGGCACTCATAAAACCAAAGTGAAACGCTTCGTGGTAAATGGTGAACTGTATCGCCTCTTCAATAGTTTGCATGGTAATTCCAAAATATTCAGAGGTATATTCCTTGAATGTCTTGAAACGCCCATCGTTGTAATCGTCAATGAATTGTTGAGTTGAGCTGTTCAGGTGGCCTGTGATCAGATCAAATTCTGCCTGGGAGGCCTTGCCATCCGGAATGGTACCCGGGCCGTATTTAGGCCCTAATGCTTGTACGTAATCTGGCATGGGCAAGCCTGAAAAGTGATAAAGGAGAAATTGATGGCTTAAAAGTAAATGACCGGCATTCCACAGCAGATTATTATTGAAACCTTGGGGAATGGTATTTACTTGTCCTAAGGTGTGTTCTCCCAGCAGGGCAAGGATATTTTTTCTGTTTTGCTTAAAAGTTTGAAATACAGATTGCATAATGTGGGTCCACTTTACAGAAAAGATAGGGCTAATTACCTAAGAAACAAAAATTAACAAATTAAGAAAGTGAGTATTGATGCAATATTACAATAGTTGCTGTGGGCATATAGCTATCGTCGTTGTAATTTGTTCCAATAGTTATCGGAGCTATTGGACCAAATCACAAAATCAGTATAAAGGTGTTTTGTTATTTGGAATTTGCTCATTAGCACGAAACATACTTC
>CALZFZ010000170.1 GCA_945786965.1 uncultured Muriicola sp.
GCCCATGTTCTTGCTCAAAACGGATTTAAAGTTACCCTGATCGACGTTTCTAAAGAAGCCCTGGATAAGGGCCTGGAAACCATTTCAAAAAATTTGGAACGCATGGTCAACAAGGAGTCTATAAGCTCCAAAACGGCAAGTGAGACTCTAAAAAATATAAGCAAGAGCACCCATTTAAAGGAGGGTGTGGAAAACAAAGACCTCGTGGTGGAGGCGGCTACAGAGAATATTGAAATTAAATTGAACATATTTAAGGAACTGAATACACTTTGCAGTCCAAATACGATTTTGGCTACAAATACTTCCTCCATCTCTATTACTCAGATAGCATCGGTCACATCCAGGCCGGACAAAGTCATTGGGATGCATTTTATGAATCCGGTTCCCATCATGAAATTGGTTGAGATCATACGGGGGTTTAGCACTTCCGATACTGTTACCAATACAATTATGGACTTATCTGTAAAATTAGGAAAGACCCCAACCGAAGTAAATGATTACCCTGGCTTCGTGGCAAATAGAATTCTGATGCCCATGATCAATGAAGCCATAGAAACCTTATACAATGGCGTTGCGGGCGTTAACGAAATAGATACGGTCATGAAATTGGGAATGGCACACCCCATGGGTCCCTTACAATTGGCAGATTTTATCGGTTTGGATGTTTGTCTTTCGATTCTTAAAGTAATGTACGACGGGTTTAAAAATCCAAAATATGCCCCTTGCCCTCTTCTGATCAATATGGTCATGGCCGGGAAACTTGGAATTAAATCGGGTGAAGGATTTTACGATTATACCAACTCTCGAAAAGCAGAAATAGTTTCAGCCCAATTCAGTAAAAAATAATGGCCATAATAAAACCCTTTAAAGCGATACGCCCGTCCTCAGATAAGGTAGCCCACGTGGCCTCCCGCTCTTATGAAGATTACTCCAATGATGAGTTAAAGGCCGTACTTCGCTACAATCCATTTTCATTTCTTCATATCATTAACCCTGGTTTTAAATTCAGTAAAAAAGTTACAGGGGAAGAACGCTTTAAATTAGTTCGCAATCGGTATCTGGAATTTTTAGAGGAAAAAGTATTGATCAAAGATTCAGAAGCGAGCTTCTACCTCTATCAGGTAAATAAGAACGGTTTTCAGTGTTGTGGAATCTTTTGTGCTACCAGTGTGCAGGATTATCGTGATAATTACATTAAAAAACATGAAAATACGATTGAAAGCCGGGAACGACTCTTTGCCCAGTATCTGCAAACTGTAAAATTCAATGCAGAACCGGTTTTAATAACCTATCCGGACGATCCGGTAATTTCAAAAATCGTTCAAAATATAAAAGAACGGATCCCGGAATATCATTTCACGACTCCTAACAGGTCTACACACCATCTATGGAAAGTTTCTGATAAAAAGATCATTGAGAAATTACAGGAAGCATTTTCAAGGATCAAAACCCTTTACATTGCGGACGGACATCATAGGAGTGCCTCTTCCGAACTCCTTGCCAAATGGCAACAGGAACGTAATCCAAAGCATACGGGTGAAGAAGCTTATAACCACTTCATGAGCTATCTTATCCCGGAAAGTGAAATCAAAATATATGAATTCAACAGGATGGTAAAGGACCTGAACGGACATTCCAAAGAATCTTTTTTGGTTAAACTAGATGAATTCTATCGTATCAAGAAATTGGAGCACGATTTATACAAGCCTACAAAAAAACATCATTTTAGCATGTACCTGGATGGGGAATTCTATTCGTTGTATTTAAGAAAAAAAGGCGTGACTTTTACGGATCCATTGAGCAAACTAGATACCCAAATATTGTACAAGACCATCCTGGAACCAATATTGGGCATCAAGGATCTTCGCAATGATAAACGTATACAATATGGGTATGGAAAACACAATGTGCTGAAGATGAAAAACGATATTGATAAAGGGCTTTTCGCAGTTGGATTTAATATGCTTCCTATTACAATGGAAGAAATTAAGGCCATCGCAGATGCACAATTGGTAATGCCTCCCAAAAGTACCTTCATAGAGCCCAAATTAAGAAGTGGTCTTGCTATTTATGAGCTTTAAAAATACCAGATGCCCATAGCAGAAAATTTAAAAAAGATAAAAAGTTCGTTGCCGCCTCATGTAGCCCTTGTAGCGGTTTCCAAGACAAAGTCTAATCCCGATATTCTAGAAGCCTATACCGCCGGACAGCGCATCTTTGGTGAAAATAAGATTCAGGAGATGACCCGAAAATGGTCCGATCTTCCCAAAGACATTGAGTGGCATATGATTGGCCATGTTCAAAGTAACAAGGTAAAATATATGGCTCCTTTTGTAAGCCTGGTACATGGGGTAGACAGCCTAAAACTTCTTAAGGAAATAAACAAACAAGCCGGGAAACAAAAACGCAATATCCCTTGTTTGCTGCAAATACACATAGCAGAAGAAGAATCGAAATTTGGATTCAATGAGAAAGAGTTACTGCAGATGGTGCATTCCGGGATCTTTAAAACACTGGAGCATATTACCATAAAAGGGCTGATGGGAATGGCCACCTTTACCGATGATGAAACCCAGATACGCAAAGAATTCAAAAACCTGAAATCGGTCTATCAAAAATTGAAGGAAACCTTAAAACACATGACCATTCTTTCTATGGGGATGAGTGGGGATTATAAAATAGCTATTGAAGAAGGAAGTACCATGGTACGCATAGGAAGTAGTATCTTTGGAGTCAGAACCTAGTTCTAATCCAGGTCTTTAGAAACCATTGAAGCCATTTGGATCATTTATTATGTATTCGATACTCGATATAGAAACTACCGGCGGGAAGTATAATGAAGAAGGCATTACCGAAATCGCCATTCATAAGTTCGATGGCCAACGTGTAATTGATAAATTCATATCCCTTGTTAATCCTGAAAGGGATATCCAGCCATTTGTTGTGAATCTGACCGGCATCAATAGTAAAATGCTTCAGACGGCCCCCAAATTCCATGAGGTAGCAAAACGGATAGTGGAGATCACGGATAGCACAGTTATAGTAGCACATAATGCACAATTCGATTACAGGATTTTAAGAACTGAATTCAGGAGACTAGGCTATAATTTTGAAAGAAAAACGCTCTGCACGGTAGATCTTTCCAAAAAACTAATACCGGAGGCAGAATCTCATAGCCTA
>CALZFZ010000171.1 GCA_945786965.1 uncultured Muriicola sp.
CCTGACGCGATAGTTACAGAGAGTGACAATATTGCCGTTCCCGGTAATGCCGGCTTGACTGCTGAGCAAAGACAAAGACGTTATAAAGAGATTTACATGCCCTTTGAAGGCGCGATCGAGGAGCTTCTGAAAAGCCGTAAGGCTGGCGGAATTCATTCTGTTCTGGTTACGATGCACAGTTTCACGCCGTTCTACAAAGGCCGGCAGCGCCATCTCGATCTGGGTGTCCTGCACGATTCAGACACGCGCCTGGCCGATGCTTTAATGCAGCAAAGTAGACAGGAAAAGGCTTTTAGCACAGCAAGGAATGAACCCTACTCACCCGCTGATGGTGTTACCCATACGCTGGTCAGGCACGGGGTTAACAACGGGCTGTTGAATGTCATGTTCGAGGTGCGCAATGATCTACTCGGTGATGAGCAATCCCAGATGCTATGGGCGCAACGACTTTCTTCTATGTTGAATAACGCACTCGAGGCTATTGCAGGTAGATAAAAATGCCGGGATTTTTGAAACAGTATGTTCGTTTTGTGGAGATGGTTAATTACCGCATAGGCCGTATCGTTATGTATGGCATTTTCATCATGGTCGGCATCTTACTGTGGTCATCCATTTCAAAGACTTTTTTCCTGCCATCGCTCTGGACTCTTGAAATGGCTCAGTTTGCAATGGTTGCTTATTATATTCTCGGGGGGCCATACTCCCTCCAACTCGGCTCTAATGTGCGTATGGATTTATTCTATTCACCCTGGTCGATCCGCAAGAAGGCGATGTTTGACGCCGTAACCGTGTTTTTTCTATTTTTTTATCTTGGTGTTTTGCTATACGGGGCAATCGATAGCACACAGTATGCGATTCAGTACGGCGAGCGCAGCTACTCGGCATGGCGGCCTTATATGTGGCCGATAAAAGTGATTATGTGTGTGGGTTTTGTACTGATGCTGCTGCAATCAACCTGCGAGTTGATCAAGGACATTGCGAAAATTCGCGGAGAAGAAATCTGATGTCCTATGAATTAATCGCCGTGTTGATGTTTTCTTCGATGATGTTGATGCTGTTTACCGGGCAGAGAGTATTCGCTGCTATCGGTGCAGTTGCCGCAGTTGCCGCTATCGCGCTATGGGGCACCGGTGGATCGGATATTCCTTTCTCCGCGGCAATGAAATTAATGAAATGGTACCCGTTGCTGACGTTGCCGATGTTTATTTTCATGGGTTACATACTTTCAGAGTCAAAAATCGCAGACGATCTTTATCGCATGTTTCATGTGTGGATGGGTTCGGTTCACGGTGGGCTGGCGATTGGAACCATAGGACTCATGGTGCTGGTATCCGCGATGAATGGATTATCGGTTGCCGGTATGGCAATAGGTGCCACCATTGCATTGCCGGAATTATTGCGAAGAGGTTACGACAAACGCATGGTAACCGGAGTGATACAGGCGGGCTCATCGCTTGGCATCCTGGTGCCGCCCTCGGTGGTGCTGGTACTTTACGCAATGATTGCACGACAGCCGGTCGGGCAACTCTGGCTTGCCGGTGTAGTTCCGGGTTTAATGATGGCTGCAATTTTCATCGTCTACATTGCGGTGCGCTGTCGTCTGCAGCCTGAACTTGGACCGGTGTTACCCGAAGAAGAACGCAATGTTCCGATGCGCGAAAAGCTGCGGCTATTGCGCGCCGGATTATTACCAATCTTCATTTTTGCTGCAATGATGGTACCTTTTGTAAACGGCTGGACCAGTCTCGTGGAGAGTTCGGCGATTGGTGCGATGACGGCTTTCACGGTGGCTGTGCTGAAAGGCCGTATGAACCGGGAGGTTTTTGAAACATCCGTTAGACAGACCCTGGCGATTTCCTGCATGTTTATGTGGATTATTCTCGCTGCACTTGGTTTCGGAGCGGTATTCGATGGGCTGGGTGCAGTTAAGGCAATCGAAGATTTGTTTACCACGCAGTTCGGACTGAACCCCTGGACGATTTTAATTTTGATGCAATTGTCTTTTATTCTAATGGGAACGTTTCTCGACGATACAGCAATGCTGGTCATAGTAGCGCCATTGTATGTTCCGCTGGTCGATGCACTGGGTTTTAACCTGATCTGGTATGGCGTGCTTTACACGATTACTACACAGATCGCTTATATGACGCCGCCTTTCGGTTACAACCTGTTTCTGATGCGCGCGATGGCGCCACCGGAAATAACGCTTGGAGACATTTACAGTTCTATTTTCCCTTTTGTCATAGCGATGATCATGGCGCTGATACTGGTGATGGTATTTCCGCAAATCGCGTTATGGCTTCCCGAGTCTATTTACAGTCGTTAACAGATAGTGTGATAACGCTGAATAGATTTTTCATCATCAATCATAAACAAATTTCAGGAGATATCGATGAGTACTGAAGACGTTAAGAACAGAAGGAAATTTCTCAAGACAGCAGGTGCGAGTATTGCCGGTGCAGCGACTCTTTCAGCGCCCGCCGTGCATGCGCAAAGTAAAACAACCATCAAATGGCGCATGCAGACCTATGCCGGCGCTTCGCTGGCAGCTCATGTTGTCAAACCGGCAATAGATTCATTTAACAAAATCGCCGGCAGTGATATGCAGATAGAGTTGTTTTACGGTGATCAGCTGGTACCTACCGGTGAGCTTTTTCGGGCAATGCAAAAGGGTACTATAGATGCGGTACAATCAGACGATGATTCAATGGCTTCACCGACCGAAGTCACCGTTTTCGGTGGTTATTTTCCGTTCGGTAGTCGCTATTCGCTCGATGTGCCGGTGTTGTTTAATCAATACGGCCTCAATGAAATCTGGGATGCGGAGTACTCCAAGGTCGGCGTCAAACATATTTCTGCCGGTTCCTGGGATCCCTGTCAC
>CALZFZ010000172.1 GCA_945786965.1 uncultured Muriicola sp.
CGGTTTCTACCTCATTTTCAAGATTTCCATATGACTTTAATAAATAGGCTGCAGCATAATTTTTAAAACCAGTTCTTTTTTCGGATTGCGCTACTTTTTCATCATAATTGATCTCTGGCTCGTTTATAATACGTCGGATATAGGAAAGAAAATCATCTTTAGGATTATTTAAATTGCTAATCAATACATCACAAACAACCAAAGCCCCTGCATTTATTAAGGGATTCCTGGGTATGCCATTTTCCATTTCTAAAAGTGAAAGGTGGTTAAATGGATCCCCTGATGGTTCAACCCCCACTCTTTTCCACAATTTGTCGCCAACCTTTCCAATAGCCTGTGCCAGGGAAAGTACCTTGGAAATACTTTGTATTGAAAAAGCTTCTTCTGAGTCTCCTGCACTGAAGTTGTTAGTTGCGGCATCGATAAGGTGTATTCCGAATTTATTTTTATCCACCTTGGCTAATTCCGGAATATAGGTAGCTACAATTCCACGGTCTTCAACAGATTGCAGATTATCAGTAATACCTTCAATAATCCCTTGGAAATCTATCATTTAGCTTTATAAAATGGAAGTTTTACAACAGTGGCCGGAATGGTATTTTTTCTAATTTGAATATAAATTTTACTGCCAATTTCTGTAAATATGTTAGGTACATATCCCAGACCAATACCCTTACCCAGGGAAGGTGACATAGTACCCGAAGTTACCGTTCCTATCTCCTTGTCATTTGAATCAAGGATTGAATATCCTTGTCTTGGTATGCCTCGTTCACTTATTTCAAAGGCAATTAATTTTCGTTGTACACCTTGTTCCTTTTGTTTAGCAAGGCCTTTTTTGTTTACAAAATCTTCTTTTGTGAATTTAGTGATCCATCCCAAACCTGCTTCTAAAGGGGAAGTTTCATCCGTGATATCATTTCCATAAAGACAATACCCCATTTCAAGTCGAAGTGTGTCTCTTGCCGCCAAACCAACAGGTTTTATTTCGTAGGGTGCTCCTGCTTCCAACACCTTATCCCAAACTTGCTTTACTTCCTCATTTTTGCAATAGATCTCAAACCCACCCGATCCGGTATACCCAGTAGCCGAAATAATAACATGTTCTATCCCCGCAAAATCACCAACTACAAAATTGTAGAATTTAATACCCGATAGATCAATGGAGGAAAGCGACTGCATTGCTTCAACGGCCTTGGGCCCTTGAATCGCGAGCAAAGAATACTGCTCTGAAATATCGCGCATATCGGCACCAATCTGTTTGTTGTATTTCGATATATGGTTCCAATCTTTTTCAATATTGGAAGCATTTACCACCAAAAGATAAACTTCGTCCTTTACGCGATATACAATAAGATCGTCTACGATGCCACCCGTTTCATTGGGTAGGCAACTGTATTGAGCCTGACCTACAACTAATTTACCGGCATCGTTGCTTGTTACTTTTTGAATAAGAGCCAATGCCTTGGGGCCTTCAATTAAGAATTCACCCATATGTGATACATCGAACACACCCACGCCTTTCCGTACGGTTTCATGTTCCGCATTTACGCCTTCATAGGAAACGGGCATGGAATACCCTGCAAATGGGACCATTTTAGCCCCCAGATCTATGTGAGTTTGAGACAAAGCTGTAGTTTTCATCCGATTCTTCTTTTTTGCTGCGCAAAGGTATTGAAAATAAATCGAGGAAAAAGGAAGAAGAAGTGATTTGAGATATGGATTTAGGAACGATTTACATGGTATTTAAGCCGTACATAAAAATTGCTTGAGCTCTTCATAGGTCGAAATTTTGATAGAATGTTTCTCCTTATTCATTACTTTCCTGATCTGTGTGGGTAAGTCAAGCCTTTTACCAATGGTAGAAGTCACAGTATCCAGGAATTTTACAGGATGTGCGGTTTCAAGGAAAATTCCATAAGTCTCGGGATGCGATTCCTGATACCTCCTAAGTCCAAGGTAGCCTACGGCCCCATGCGGATCTGCTACATACCCTGTTTTTTTGTAGATCGAAAGCATGGCCGATCTTGTTTCTTCGTCTGTAAAGGAGTAGGAGGTTAGGTTAGCTTTTAGTTTATCAAAATCATGGTCATAGAGATGTCGTATCCTTATAAAATTACTGGGATCCCCAACGTCCATAGCGTTGGATATGGTTGCGGTAGAAGGTTTCGGGTCATAGCTGGCTGTTTCCATGAATTTAGGTACCGTGTCGTTCACATTGGTAGCCGCGACAAAATGCCGTACCGGCATGCCGATACGTTGAGCCACTATACCCGCGCACAGGTTACCGAAATTTCCACTGGGAACCGAGAATATAATTTCTTGTTCCTTTTCTTGCACTTGTTTAAACGCAAAGAGGTAGTACAGGAGCTGGGGTAACCATCGGGCAACATTAATGGAGTTCGCAGAAGTTAAGCGCCTGTATTTTTTTAGTTCTTCATCCACAAAGGCCTTTTTAACCATTCGCTGACAATCATCAAAGGTGCCGTCTACTTCCAATGCTGTAATATTTTTGCCCAGAGTGGTAAGTTGCCTTTCCTGGATCTCACTTACTTTGCCACTTGGGTATAGGATCACCACCTTAACGCCTGTAACACCTAGAAATCCGTTCGCAACAGCCCCTCCCGTATCGCCTGAAGTGGCTACCAGAACAGTGACTTCTTCTTCGGATTTTTCAAAAAAATACCCCAGGCATTGGGCCATAAATCGGGCGCCCACATCCTTAAAAGCCATTGTGGGTCCATGAAAAAGCTCCAATGTCCCCATATTATCTGTTAGGGGAACAACCGGAAAATCAAAGTCGAGCACCTCAGCCAAAATCTCTTTTAGTTTATTATCCGGAATGTCATCGGATACGAACTGGCGTATGGCCGTAAAAGCTATTTCCTGATTGGACAATTGATCCAAATTTTTAAAAAAGGGGGGAGGTAAGGGACTGATCCGCTCCGGAAAATACAGCCCACCATCCGGTGCGATCCCCTGAATCACGGCATCTTTAAAAGATACTATAGGCGCTTTCTTATTTAGGCTGTAATAGTTCATCTTTAATATTGTTATTTACGCAATGATCCGTATTCCTTCCTTATTGATCTCGGATACATAGGCATCATACTCCAGGTCTATATTTTCATACACCTTGCTCATGGCATCTGTAACA
>CALZFZ010000173.1 GCA_945786965.1 uncultured Muriicola sp.
ATCAATAAGATCACATTTTTTTGGTATAAAGGCCATCGAAAAGCACATTAACCGCCGTCCCGTCATTAATAACTTCCCAAAGTTGCCGAACTGTTCCATCCTCATTCAGGGTCCAGGTAATTCTATTTATATATAGTTCGCCGTCGGCCTGAGTAAATGGATCTGAACTGAGTATCATTTGATTATCGACCCTATTTCCTTTTAGTTTTAAAGGGTTTCCGGAATTATCGATCCAGAGTTGCTCCCATTGAGTGGTATTTCGGTTATAAAAATTGAGACTGGTTCCTGTAAACTGACCATTGGCCCCTGTCCAGTTTTCTCGTAATATACAGCCATCCTGTTGCTTTTCTATGGTATTAAAACCGGCAGTATTACCGTTTGGGAGGGTTACTTCCCAGGTGCCTACCCAAAAATCAAAAGCTGCATGCTGTTCCGTGCAACAAGGACATTGTTCCGCTTGCCCCAAACAAATGCTTGCCATAAATAAAGATCCCAATAAAAATAAGAATGCCCTCATGTGTTAGGTTTTACATTTCCCTTGGAAGATACAAAACATGGACAGGGCAAAAAAGGTATTCACGCGGCTAAAACATCTAAATTTTGTTCTAAGTAATTGGTTTTTGTTAAAAAATGGATAAATCAGACAAAATTTGGCTTTTTCTATACGAATTTGACAACCAAAGCCTTCTTTACTCCGTATCTAATATATAAGAAAAATCCTATGGAAAGTCAGTATTGCAAGGTGGGTTCTACAACCCACATTACAAGTGGATCACATGCAGGTTCTAGATTAGAAAGCTATTACAAGGTGTTTATCTCTATGGCTTCAGACACGAAGTATGCCGGGACTCAATTGGGAGAGTTTTTCGAACAGAAGGCACTGAAGATCAAGAAGACCCTGGATAATTTAGTTAATTAATATATGCCTTTTGTAATATGCTCGCCATTGCCTTTTGCAAAGCCGCTGCCTTATTGGCTGCCTGTTCGGCAAAATCAGTGCCGACTGATGCATAGATGATACCCCTTGATGAATTGACCAGTAAGCCAACCTGACTATTTAAGCCATATTTACAGACTTCTTCCAAACTACCCCCTTGAGCCCCTACCCCGGGAACCAGCAGAAAACTTTCGGGTACAAGAGAGCGTATGTCACCGATATAGGACGCCTTGGTGGCACCCACCACATACATCAAATTTTCAGCGTTCTTATAAGATTTGGAAGTCTCAATGACCTGCTTATACAATTCCTGCTTCCCAGCCTTTTTAGTTTGAAAGTCGAAGGCACCGGCATTGGAGGTTAGTGCCAGGAGTATGGTATGTTTATTTTTAAATTCAAGAAAAGGCTCCACAGAATCCCGTCCCATATAAGGAGCCACTGTTATGGAGTCGAAATCCAGGTCCTCAAAAAAAGCCTTGGCGTAGCGGGTAGACGTATTTCCTATATCCCCTCTTTTTGCATCAGCGATAGTAAATAGTTCCGGATAGGCAGTATTTAAATAACGGATGGTTTTATCGAGAGCTTGCCAGCCTTTTATTCCATAGGCCTCATAAAAAGCAATATTTGGTTTATAGGCCACACAAAGGTGTTGTGTTGCATCTATTATGGCCTTATTGAAGGCAAAAATAGGATCTTTCTCTTGTCGAAGATGGGCAGGTATCTTATCCAGATCGGTATCCAGGCCAATGCACAAAAAGGAATTTTTTTTATGGATCTGTTCAACAAGTTCCTTTGTGGTCATACTATGCTTAAAAAATTTCTGAGGCTTCTTTTAATTTTTCGGTATTATCTACCAGCATCAGTTCGTCAATGATCTTTTGAATATCACCATTAATTATGTTTTGAAGATCATAGAGTGTTAGTCCAATACGGTGATCTGTAACCCGGCCTTGTGAATAATTATAGGTTCTGATCTTTGCCGATCTGTCCCCACTACTAACCTGGGAATTTCGTTTGGCAGAATCTTCTGCCTGTCTTTTCTGCAATTCCATATCATACAGTCTGGAGCGAAGCACTTTAAATGCCTTTTCCTTGTTCTTATGCTGCGACTTTTCGTCCTGGCATTGGGCAACGATCCCAGTAGGTATGTGGGTTAACCGCACTGCCGAATAAGTGGTATTCACAGATTGTCCGCCCGGACCTGAGGAACAGAAAAAATCAATTCGGACGTCCTTTGGATCTACTTGAACGTCAAAATCCTCTGCTTCTGGCAGTACCATTACGGTCGCCGCGCTGGTATGTACCCGCCCCTGTGTTTCTGTTTGTGGTACCCGCTGTACTCTGTGTACGCCCGCTTCGAACTTCAAGGTCCCGTAAACATCATCACCGGTAACCTCGAAATGAATCTCCTTATAGCCACCACTGGTGCCTTCATTCAGATCAATGATATTGGTTTTCCATCCTTTAGATTCACAATATTTCGCATACATCCTGTACAGGTCGCCGGCAAAAATACTGGCTTCATCGCCTCCGGTTCCTGCCCGTATCTCCATCACTACATCTTTGGCATCTTCAGGATCTTTTGGGATCAATAGGAATTTTATTTCTTCTTCCAGTTTAGGCAATGCTTCTTTGGCCTCTTCTAATTGCATTTTAGCCATTTCCATCATTTCAGGATCGGTCCCAGTAGATAAAATTTCTTCTGCTTCCGCCTGGTTATTGGTGAGTTCAATGTATTCCTTCCTTTTGTCTACAAGTACTTTGAGATCTTTGTATTCCTTGTTTAATTGCACATAACGCTTCTGATCCTGGATAATATCGGGTTGTATGATCAGGTCCGAAACCTCATCAAAACGCTGTTTTATAATGTTCAATTTATCTATCATGGTCTGTCTTCCCTTTCGCTGCGAATTTACAACTTTTAAAGGCAATTCCTGACAATATATGAAGCAATAACGAAGATATAAAGCGCAAAAAGATAAGGATACCAGCTACTGCCAATTCCTCGATTTACAGGTAAAACTTTTTTCCTGATATACTATTTGCTAGTCAAATACCCGAAGGATATCCCCGTTTAATTCGGTGTTGAATATCTTCAACGGGTTATTCGTAATGGTATTTAAAGGAGTCCCTGTTTGAGAAAATCTGGAACCATGGGTAGAACAGGCAAATATTCCGCCATCGTCCGATATAAACCGGACCTGATCTGTCTGTTGATGGCTGCAGATCTGGCTGGCAGCAATAAAATCTCCTTCCAGATTCTTTACGACTACTACCTCATTTTTCAGGATAAAATCACCATTATTCTGCAATTGCAACCCTTCACTGGAGGAGGTAAGGTCTATGGTGAAATCGACGCCGGTAGGCACCTCATTAC
>CALZFZ010000174.1 GCA_945786965.1 uncultured Muriicola sp.
AGTCCCGTCCAGACCGCAACTAACAAAGTCCTTTATACAATGTATATAGGACTTTTTTTATTTCGGAGCAAGAAAACGTGTTTTCGATGATGTAGAAATGGAAAAAGGGCCGGCCAACGAAGTTGGCTGAAGGACCTTGGTTGATGCAAGGCCACCCCAAAAGGCCGTTTCCGAGCCTAAGTGAGGAAACAATCCCGTCCAGACCACATAGCAATACCTCAATCAATTGTAAAATAAAGGTTTGAGGTTTTTTTCTATTTTTCCCCTATTTACCACGAAAACACGAAAAAAGTGTATTTTTTCTGGTATTTATTTTAAATCTATAACTGCGATGAGATTGACTGAAAATAAAATTGCCCATCACTAGTTCTTAACCACTTTCTGTTGATGAATAATATTATTATTGGCATCCGTCACCAAAAATACATAAAGACCCGAAATAATGGATGATAGATTAATTTCGGTTATTAATGAATTCAGTTCGAGATTTTTGGAAAGAGCCAAACGGCCGTCAAGGCCGTATAGTCTTACGTTACACTTCCCTCGAAAATCGGTAGCTATATTCATTTGCTGTTGAAATGGTAAGGGAAATATAATAGCTTTAGCATTTTCTTTAAAGGTTTCCAATGCTTTGCCAATGAACAATTCCTGTGCTTTGGCAAAAGACTGTTTGCCCACATGGTCCCCAATCAATCGACCGGGTATGTCGTCAATGGGTGGATGAATGCCACCCCAAATGCGTGATAAGCTGGTCTGGTCGGATGCGTCCCTATATGTGGCCCATTGCAAGGTCAAGTTTTCAGTTGGTCCTTCCTCGAAAACCAAAAATTCATTTGCATCAATATCAAAGGTGCCCATTCCTCCAGGAAAAAAAGGATCTCCAGTTAGCAAGGTTAGTACTTCAGCTGCTGCTCTGGAAAACGTAGAATGGCCGGAAACATATCCTGCAAAAGGTGGTGTCACAAAAGTACCCCGTTGATAGGGCCACCATTCTGTTCCCAGAATCCAGCCTACTCCAGCGGTATCAGTCTGTGGATCATCGATATAATCTGGACCTTTCCAGGTGTAGATCTTGATTTTATTAATGTTTTCACCTTCACTCCCAGCTAAGGGGTCCGAGGCGTCAATAACTTCAATAAGCCCTGGAATCAAAGGAATGCCATGAGGGGCAAAGCTGGGTAAGTCAGGATCTGTGCTCTGCCCTTTACCTGCCATATATCGAATGGCCGAAATAGGCCTGATATAGTCGTAGTATCCCTTAATTCCCCAAGCAGCAATTGCGGCGTCGTGCATGGCTCCTCCGAGAATGAGGTAGGCTTTTACATCCCATTCCAAATCATTGATTTCTCTTCCAACACCTCCAAATTTTTTATTTATTTCCGGATGGTCACTAACATAATTGAGAATTGTAAACCAATGTCCAGGTGGGGTTTCAGAATCGGGCCCATCCGCCCAAAATTCGGCTAAAACCCTGGCATAATCAGAGCGTTTGACTATTTGAGGAGCGTAAGGCAAATTGGTATTGGGGTTTATTTCATGCCCTTTTCCAACATCTCCCCCGTCCCTAAAATCATAGAATGCTTTGTATTCTTCAAAAGAGCTCGGATAGTCATTGATATTAACATTGCCCAATGAGGCGGGCGAAATGTCCATTTCGGTTGGGTCATTAGGGTCTAAATGAGCAGACCATGCGGCGACCAAGGCGAAATGCCATTTATATGGATCATCGATTCCCACACTTGTAGAATTTTGGATTAGGGGAGGTTGCGGAATATCATAATAGAGATACGAATCAAAACCATTGTTCTTAATGGAAATTGATGAGGTATTTAAGTCGAAAGGAACTACCGAACCCCATTCTGGACTTAAAAATGAAGGAATAGCTAAGGGTACAATATTACCGGATTGATCTACAAACAGATCGAAGGATAGCGGTTGCCATCGGTTAGGATCTATATCAGTGGGGTCTTGATATTCAGCCAGTACCAAAGGCGGATTGCTCGGTTCATAGAAGACATTGCCATATTCCAGTTGCTCATTGGCACCATCCTGTAAGCCAAAGGCGATCATTTGCTCCCCTAGATAATTTCCCAAGGCAGCATAGGATCCATTACCGTAATCCGTTGATGTAAATTCAATATCATATCCATTGGATTGAAAAAGAGTTGTAAAGTTACCAATAGAAGCCTCGGCACCTGGCGAGTTTTCGAATCTATGCCTTAATAATCTATACACGGCATAATTGATAATTTCTTGCCGGGCAGCATCCCTATCCTGAGGCTGTGGAATACCTTCAAACCTACAGTTATAACCCCCATATTCCTTACCTAAAAAAATGGTTTCCGCAGCGCTATCAAAAATTGCCCAGGCATCATACATCAGCACCGCAGTATGGTACAGATTGCGGGCATGTACCGTAGGCCTTGCAAAGTCCATTCGGATAGCATTCAGTAAGACCTCATTCCATTGTCTGGCTACTGATTGCTGCCCCTTTCCAACAAAGGAAGTTAGTAATATGAGAAGTACGACAATTCTTTTCATTCCAATGGTGCTATATAGCATCGCTCTGGAGGATTTATTAAACCGTACATACAATCTCCCCAATAACATATCTCATATACTTTAAAGGTCTGTTATCAACTGTAATTTTTACAGATTTTTCTATAGGGGAATCATTGTAGGTTAGTTTTTACTCCCGAAATATAATAATAAAAGAGAATTGACTCCTAATGAAAGAATGAGAAATTATTTAGATTAGGGATCTATAAGAAATTAAAAACCCATCTGGTATAGATGGGTTTTTTAAGCGGTCTTTATTTTAATACAAATTATTTGCGTTGGATCCAATATCCCCATGCAGCAATATTGTTTCCATAAAAGCATCACTTCTGTGGACTTTCAAATGACCATTAAAATTGGCCAGTTCATCATAGGAAATCTTTTTCCCATTATCCAAAGAGGTTACCTTAGTGTTACTTACCACACAACCACATGGGTCCAAGGTTATTGCAACAGGCCCTCCTTCTGATAAACTGTTGTAATAAATAAAGGTTGGATGAACTTCCGAAGATGTACCATTGAGTTCCATTCTCACGTTAGTTGAACCATCTGCGTTTTCTGACATGATGACTTTACCCAGTAAGCTTGGATCATCTACATATCGTAATTGAAATACCCTCGATTTTAGAGTCGTATCACCGTCATCGCTGCTACAACTGGAAAACGAGACTAAAGTAACTATAACAATTAATAACTTCACTATTTTCATAACCTGTGTTCTTTTTATAAGTTTAGAGCAATAAGCAGTAAAGCTATGGTGACTAAATCAATTTTTAATGAAATACCTTTTATCTGCATTTATAATCGACAATCAGCATTGAAATTTATGGTTATACGATTTTCGCTATTTATGGTTTTGTAACCGAATATGGCTTCACCAAATGATGTTCAATAATTGATTATATGGGTTGTCTTCATTTAGAGGTCATTTTTTTCGTTTTTACCTTCTTTGTTGTCTTTTCATAGGGTCCTTTTTTGTTGGCCGTTTTCATATCGGCAGAGCGGGGATCCTGAATGTAGTCCTGCTTTTGCATCTTTATGACCTCGATACTCAAGAACCCAAATTCACTGACCACCTTGCCGTAAAAGCGGTAAATACCCCTGCCCCTAAAATAGTATTTGGCAGCTACCGGCGGAAAAAGCACCGTATCAAAAACTTCCCCATGCTGGTCTACCAGGGTCGCAAAATTCATCCTTTTTCCCTTATGGGTCTTGGTGTTTTTTACCGTAACCAGGTATCCGTACAGGTCTATATACCGGTTTAAATAGCAGGGTAGATCCTTGCTTCCATTCCCATTTTTAGGGACTTCCTTAAGCAAGGCAAACGGACTGCACAGGCAAAACCCCAATAACTCCAGTTGGGTAAAGGCCATTTCCAGATCGGTGGTATGGAGTTCGGGGATCTCAAAATCCTGATGTGCCGGAGGAAATAATTTTGGATGGTCTATGGCCGTCCCCTTGGAAAGAAACAAATGCGCCTGCCACAATAATTCGTGCTTATTGATCCGTGTAAACCGGAAGGCATCGATGCGGATCAAAATACTGAGCTGTTCAATGGATATCAACACCCGGTCCAGAAAATCTTCAAGGGAAGTAAACGGCCCATGCGACAGGCGTTCTTTTAAGATCCGATCCATGACGCGTCCCTCCAACTCTTTCAGGTACATAAACCCCAGGTAGATCTCCTTGCCGTAAATACAGTTCACAGCCATGCTTTTATTGATGCAGGGTGCATAAATGGTAGCCCCCAGCATACGGGCCTCGTGCACATAGAACTCGGATCGGTAAAACCCTCCTCCATTATTGAGGACCGCCACCAAATATTCCAGCGGATAATAAGCCCTTAAAAAAAGACTCTGATAGCTTTCTACCGCATAGGAGGCCGAATGGCCTTTCGCAAAAGCATAGCCCGCAAAACTGGCCACCTGATGCCAGATCTCAGCGATCAGGCTTTCCTCATACCCCTTTTTCCGGCAGTTTTCGGTGAACTTGTCCTTTACTTTTTGAAATTCATCGCGCGACCGATATTTACCGCTCATCCCTCTCCTCAACACATCGGCTTCGCCAAGGGTTAACCCGGCAAAGTAATGGGCCACTTTAATCACATCTTCCTGATAGACCATGACCCCATAGGTGTCGGGCATAATATCCAGCATCACGGGATGTCCTTTTTCCTGGGCCCTCCCCTTGTTCCTGTGCCGGAGGATATACTCCCGCATCATCCCGCTTTGGGCCACGCCCGGGCGAATAATTGAACTGGCGGCTACCAGTCCCAGATAGGTGTCTACTTCCAGCTTTTTCAGCAACATACGCATGGCCGGCGATTCCACATAAAAACACCCCATGCACTGGGCTGATTTAATCATGTTGTTGATATGCGCGTCTTCCTTAAATTTTTTAATGTCATGGATATCAACAGTTGCATATTCCTCCGGACGGTTCAATGCCAGGATCTGGATGGCCTCCTTGATCTTTGCCAGACCACGCTGACCCAAAATATCGAACTTGTACAGCCCCACATCTTCGGCGATCACCATATCGAACTGGGTGGTGGCAAATCCCTTGGGAGGCAGGTGGGTGGCCGAAAAATAATGCAGGGGTTTTTCACTGATCAAAATCCCTCCCGAATGGATGCTGAGATAATTGGGCATGTCCTTAATGAGGTTGCCATATTTCAACACCAAAAGAGACACCTCATCCAGTTGGGAAGGAACATAATGTCCCTCGCATAAAAAATCGATCTCTGCCTTCGGGAGCCCAAACACTTTTCCAAGTTCCCTGATGATACCCCGCGACTTAAAGGTTACATAGGTTCCTAACAAGGCCACGTACTGAAACCGGTCAAAGATGTACTGGGTGATCTCTTCCCTGTCTTTCCATGAAAAATCGATGTCAAAATCAGGCGGACTGGTTCGGTACAGATTAATAAAGCGTTCAAAATACAGGTCGAGTTCTATGGGATCTACATCCGTGATCCGAAGCAGGTAGGCCACAATACTATTGGCGCCACTTCCACGTCCTACATAGAAAAATCCGCGTTTTCTTGCTTCGGAAACAATGTCCCAGTTAATGAGGAAATAAGAAACAAACTCCTTTTCCCTGATGAGTTGAAGTTCTTTTTCAAGTCGTGCTTTAATATGGTCGCCCACCTCCGGGTAGCGGTATGGCAATCCCTGCAAACACAACTCTTCCAACAGCTTTTCATCGGCCTCTTTGCTGTCCAGATAGGTCTGTAAATTTTGTGGTCTTCGATCCTTTGAAAAATCGAACTGGATGCTGCACAACTTCATTAAACGTTCTGTATTTTGAAGAATAAAGGGGTATTCGGAAAAGGCGGCTGCCAAATTCCGGATTGGAAACATCTGGTCATCCATCGTAGCTTCCTCTTCTTTGGATAGTTTGCTCAGCAGTACATTCTTGTCAATAGCGCGCAAGAGGCGATGGGCATTAAAATCGCCCTTGTTCCGAACCGTAACCGGTTGTAATACCACCAACTTCTCTTTGTATTCCACGATCCTGGAAAAGGGCAATCGTCTTAGATCTTTAATAGAAATGCCTATATACTCATGCTCTAAAAAATGATGCTGGTCGTTGAGGAGCACTTTTTCAAACGGGTAAATAACGTATGCATTTTGAAAGAGGGGGGCTCTTTCGGAAAACTTTTCATCCTCATGAAGGTGGGCAGACAAAAAGGCATTGAGCTCCCGGTACCCCTCATTATTCCTGGCCACACCCACAAAACAGCAATCTACCCCATTGCGGAAGTCGATCCCCAAAATAGGCTGTATCCCATATCCTTCTGCCTTCCGGACAAAATTGAGACAAGCCGATGTGTTGTTAATATCGGTAAGTGCCAGACGGGTTACCTCATGCTCTCTGGCCAGCTCCAAAAGAGCCACTTCGGAAAAGGTTCCGTAACGCAGGCTGTAGTATGTATGGCAGTTTAAATACATTTTTTTCTTTATTTCTTTCTTTCTTCATTTCTTTTTGCCTTCTCTTTTCTTTGCTCCTCCAAAGAAAAGAGACAAAAGAAAGGACGGCTTATCTGAGGAATTTTACCCGACAAGCGGGTAACCCGGTCTCGAAACTCCGCCATCCCGCCCAAGGCGGGACGAGTACCACCGGAGCTTTCTCGACCCTATTCTTCAGATAAGGGGTAAGTTTCAATTTGAACCTTTATCGTCAGCGAAGGAGTCAAGCTCCGTTAAAAATCGCTGAAGCCCTGGAAGCGATTTAGGAGTTTGGCTCTGGTTTTAATGCAAGCATTAAAATCGCCTACGATAAAGTGTCTTTTTCTTTGCTTCGTTTCTTTTGGACAAGCAAAAGAAATGAAGTGCTACTGCTTACGGTGTGCCAGTACTATGGGAGGCTGACCATTAAACGGGTTCACCATCCTCCCGATGGTTTTGGCGCCCATCCCTGAAGCCCGTAACACACTTTTATCGCCGTAGCGTTTTCGAATAGTATCCATAGCATTGTATAAGTTCAATGCCTCTTCGGTATCGTCAAATAGATTGATCTGATAATTGCCCGAGACCAGGTGACTAAAACGAATCCCAATCAGGCGAACCAGCAACCGCCTGTTATATAATATTTTAAACAGATTCAGAATCTTGGGGATCAGAATATGGTCTGCACTGGTATACGGAATACGGATTTGCTTGGAATAGGTATTAAAATCGGAATACCGGATCTTGACCGCAATACAGGCGGTTAATTTTTCCCCCCGCCGCAGCTGGTAGGCCAGGTTCTCTGTCATGGCAATTAAAATACCCTTGAGTTTCACCACATCTATGGTATCCTTATCAAAGGTGCGCTCTGTGGAAATAGACTTCCGGTCAGAAAAGGGGATCACAGGGGTATGGTCTACTCCATTGGCTCGTTTCCAGATAAGCGCCCCATGGGCCCCCAGTACCCGTTGCATCAAATCTATCGGCATATCCTGAACGGTCTTTACTTTTCGGAGACCGAGGTTCCGGAGTGTCTGGTAGGTCTTATCGCCTACCATGGGTATCTTTTTAATAGACAAAGGGGCCAGGAACAACTTTTCATACCCAAAATCTACTTTAAGCTGGTTGTTGGGCTTGGCTTCATTGGTCGCTACTTTCGATACTACTTTGTTAATAGAGAGACCAAACGAAATAGGGAGGCCAGTTTCTTTCATAATGCCTTTCCGAAGCTCGGAAGCATACTGGTAGCATCCATAAAAACGGTCCATCCCGGAGAGATCGGCATAGAACTCGTCAATGCTCGATTTTTCAAATACAGGTACCTTATCCTTGATGATCTCGGTTACCAGGTCAGAATGCTTGCTGTAGGTCCCTGCGTTGCCCCGTATCACGATGGCTTCCGGACACAATTCCCTGGCCATTTTCATGGGCATCCCGGAGTGCACCCCAAACCCGCGGGTCTCATAGCTGCAGGCAGCCACTACCCCCCTGTCGCGCGGGCCCCCTCCTAACAGGGGTTTGTGTTGCAACTCGCGGTGGATAAGCCGGTCTACAGACACAAAAAATGTATCGAGATCTAAATGTAATATGGTCTTTTGCATCACTATCCAAACAGGATAGCTAATATATGGATTATTTCCATTATTATGGAATATTTCCATTATTTAAATGTTAATTAAAAAGAGAAGGCCGCACAGTGCTGTGCGGCCTCTCATCTCTCAATTAAAACGATATAAAAGGTTGAGTTTATATGAAATTATAGGTACAACTACCTTGTTGTACTAAAACAGTTGAATAGCCCTAATGATCAGGAATACCATAAACGAAATGAACAAGCATCCGATTATAATAAACATATCTATTAAATCGGGTTTTTTTCGCATCGATTTAAAAATGATTCCCGAAATATTTAATCAAAAGGGAATCCGGTTATTAATCTGTAAACAAAAGCATAAACCACTATCATGAACAAAATCAAACTAAACCATGCGAAGATTCTGAAGAATCTCCTCACCACAAAGTTTTCCAATTGCTTAAATGCTTCTAAGTAAATCTCTTTAAAAAGTAGTAATGTTTTCATAGCCTGACATTTTTAAGGTTAAATTCAAAAACAAAGCTATCCCTTGATACTATACCGAAGTGAAATTTTGGTTTATCCGACATAAAAGGAGATGAAATGACTTTAGAATAACGCTAATCTATTAGAAGTATCTTTTTATCGAGCGGATTCAATTCCCGCTTATCCGTTGTATAACACGAAAGTATCGATGAACTACCATTGCCTGTCGATACAAAGGAGCATCCCATAAAAAATTGAGAAAATCCACAAAAGTTGCAGAAACTATAGAGGCATTTAAAAATGAGGGCTTGTAAATCCCAGTTTGCTTAAACCTGTTTGTACTTCCGGACATGACATGAACAGATCCCATAACAATCCGGTTCTGTAATTTTCGATCATTACAATAATAGGCCCCTGGTCTATCGCCAGATAATTGGTGGCAAACCAATTTTCGGTTGGATTGAAGGCGTCATAAAACCCGTAAGGACCCCATAGGGTATCATTAAAATTGTAATAAAAATTTCTGAGTGCCTGCATGGAATATTCCGGGGTATACGGAAATGATGATAAAGCAGCGGTTGGCGTAAGTACGCCCAAATCATTGGTAGGACTGTGAGCAGCGTACCCCAAATGGTTATCACTGGCCGTTAAGCCCCAGCTTTCGGGCCCATACCCCATATATTGTTTGGGGTTTTCAATGCAATATTCCCGGTTGATGAGAATATGGTTCACGTTTTGTTCCCAATAATCCGCATAGACATCCCTTAAACCCCTTGGATCGAGGCCCAAAAATGAATAATGGGCAAAAAATAAAGGCCCTCCAAAATCAGGACCCAATGGCAATTTCCATTTTTGATAATACTCAGTTCCGTTATAAAAATTATCGCCGGATGTCCATCCATTGTGGTATGCCGAAGCAGCTATGGGGTATGTTGTTGATGATGCAGCCAGCACATAGGTAATGAGTGCCTCGTGATATCCTTTAAGTTGATGGTTTATAGTGAAGCCATAATCGGGGGACCAATGCCATGTTAATACGTCATTTCCATTCGTATACCAATCCCATTCAACCTCGTTCCAGAGAAGGTTTATTTTATCACGTAGCAAATTCTCTTCTGAAGAATCTTCATTGAAATATTGCCGGGCCGTTAACAAA
>CALZFZ010000175.1 GCA_945786965.1 uncultured Muriicola sp.
AAACAATATAAAGACTAGAACCATATGAATCTTCACGAATATCAGGGAAAAGAAATTTTGGCAAGTTTTGGAGTCCGTATTCAACGGGGCATAGTTGCCCATAACGCCAAGGAGGCAGTAGATGCTGCTAAACAATTAACCCGAGAAACAGGTACTTCATGGCATGTAATCAAAGCACAGGTCCATGCCGGTGGAAGAGGTAAAGGAGGCGGGGTTAAACTAGCAAAGAATTTGAAGGAGGTTGAAGAGATTGCCGGTAGTATTATAGGAATGAATTTGGTTACGCCTCAAACTTCTGCCCAGGGTAAGAGGGTCTATCAGGTACTTGTCACGGAAGATGTATATTACCCAGGTGAAAGTGAAACGAGTGAATTTTATGTTTCTGTCCTTCTTAATCGGGCAAGGGGAAGAAATATGATCATGTATTCTACTGAAGGTGGGATGGATATTGAGGAAGTAGCAGAAAAAACCCCTCATCTTATTTTTACAGAAGAGATAGATCCTGCGACTGGTATCTTACCTTTTCAGGCGCGTAAAGTCGCCTTTAATTTAGGGTTGTCCGGGACTGCTTTTAAGGAGATGACGAAATTTATTACTTCATTATATACGGCCTACGAGCAAAGCGATGCAAGCCTTTTCGAGATCAACCCTGTTCTCAAAACCTCCGATAACAAGATCATGGCAGTAGATGCTAAAGTATCTATTGATGATAATTCATTATACCGCAGGAAACAATACGCAGAAATGAGGGACTTGAGGGAAGAAAACCCCATCGAAGTTGAAGCACGGGAGTTAGGGCTTAATTATGTAGATCTTGACGGCAATGTTGGATGTATGGTGAATGGAGCCGGACTTGCCATGGCCACCATGGACCTTATTAAGATGGCCGGGGGAGAACCTGCCAATTTCCTGGATGTCGGTGGAACTGCCGATGCGAAAAGGGTAGAGGAAGCGTTCCGCATAATCTTAAAAGATCCCAATGTGAAGGCTATTCTGATCAATATCTTTGGGGGTATTGTGCGATGCGACCGTGTGGCTCAGGGCGTGGTAGATGCCTATAAAAATATGGGAGATGCCATTAAGGTACCTATTATAGTTCGCCTTCAGGGAACAAATGCCGAGTTGGCAAAAGAAATCATTGATAATTCAGGTTTGGCAGTACATTCTGCCGTACAATTTCAGGAAGCGGCAGATATGGTAAAAGAGGTATTGTCATAGAGCTATTAGTGCCAAATAAAATCAAAACAAGGAGATGCCGTCAAGTGTCTCCTTTTTTTATTCACTCAATTCAAGTAGGTATGGTTAATTAGCTGTATCCTACTTTTTTTTGTCATAAATAGGTGTTCAAATTCGTTAATTTGATTATAAATTAATGTTAAAGACCTGTTTTGTTGTAACATTCGTATTAAATAGTCGTCTTTTATGATAAATCATCAATCTAGTAATAATCAATTAACAAACAACATGTCATGAGAAAATTTAGTTTAGTATTCGCAGCAGCTGTATTATTTTCAGCGGGAAATCTTTATGCAAATGATTCCAACACCACCGATCCTTCTAAAAACCTGGCAACGCAAATCGGGGAACTATTGGATAACAATTACTTTGTAATCGAGAATCAAGATCTAACTGCCATCGTAATTTTTACCCTTAATCACGATAAAGAGATCGTCGTTATTTCAGTAGATACAGATAATGAAGTATTGGAAAAATTTGTCAAAAGCAGGTTGAATTATCACGAAGTGAATGTAGATAATTTCAAGGAAGGTAAATTATACACTGTACCAGTGCGTATTACTGGATAAGAAACTGCTTCTTATTAAAAAAGTCCTGAGAGTTCTCAGGACTTTTTTTTATTCCTATATTTTACAGATCCAAGTCCGGTAAATTTGCTTTGACGGGGTTTGGCTCCTGGGCTTTTTTTGATTTCTTTAGGCTTACTTAGAACCTCCATGGGGATTTTTGGAGCTTCCTTAGTCCCCCTTAAATGAATGACCAATCCATTTAAAAAATTTCGAAGCACCTGATCTCCACATTCCTTGTATTTAGGATGTCCTTCTTTCCGGCAAAAAGCACCAATCTCACTTTTGGAGATCCGAAAATCAACCAGTTTCAGAATTTCAACAATTTCATCATCCCTGAGCATCAGGGCCACCCTTAGTTTTTTAAGTATGTCATTGTTGGTCATATCCCGTTTTTTTGCACAAGGTATTATAAAAGAGGAAGGAAACCATGGTATTTTGACACTTTACCCGATATATATACGAAAATTCGATTTTACTTGTTATCATAGGACTAAAACCCATAATAGGTAAGGCATCATTCAATGAGCACATACAAGGAAAAACTGAGTATTTTATCCGAATTGATACTATTTGCCAAGGCAGATAATGTGGTTACGGTATCGGAATACAAGTTTCTTTTGAGTATTGCGAAACTGATTGGAGTCGATAAAAAGACGTTCGACTCACTTTTCACCAGAGATGTGGAGAAGGTCCTACCCAAGAACCAGGCCGACTCTATTTTGCAATTTCATCGTCTGGTCCTCCTTATGAATGTGGATTGTAATCGACATCCTGCTGAAGTCAAAAAACTATACAATATTGGATTGTCTATGGGGCTTCCTCCTTCTGCAGTAGAACAGGTGCTGTCTATCATGCACCAATACCCCGATAATGTGGTCCCTCCGGAAGTCCTGATCAACATCTTCAAGGCCCACTATAATTAACTTTCCCGGCGATATCATTTTATTTGAAGGTAGCAGGAAATTCAATTCCTTTTTTCTTTTCCTCTTATTTTATTAACTGATTTTATCCGGATAACGGTATAAATTCGGTGAATAAAAATGTCATTATGGCACTTTATTTCTATATGGAACAGACAAAAAGGCATGTATTTACAGGTGGTATAGCCTTTGCTTCTAGTTAGAAAATAAAGAAGTCTAACATAAAATAGTTGAATCATGAGTATTATAAGAAGAAACAACGCAACATTTCCTTCATTGATGAATGAGTTTTTCAAGCCAGATTGGTTTGGAGGCCTGGAAAATTATGCTGCTACATTACCAGCTGTGAACATCAAAGAAAGTGAAATGGGATTTGAATTGGAATTGGCAATCCCCGGTAAAAAGAAGGAAGATTTTAACATTGAAGTAGATAACGACGTGTTAACTGTTTCAATGGAAACTAAATCAGAAGATGAAACATCTAAAGAGAATTACACACGAAGAGAATTCTCATACACTTCTTTCAAAAGATCCTTTACATTGCCTGAAACTGTTGATAATGAAAAAATAAAAGCATCCTATGAAAATGGAATCTTAACCTTTAAGCTTCCTAAAAAAGAAGATGCACTTCCTAAGCCTAAAAGATTGATCGAAATCGGCAAATAAGGAAGCATGAATTTATGAGCGACCCGTCTAACGGGTTTTCATAATGGTTGGTTTGTTTGGTTAGTTGAAAGGCGCCCTAAGAAATTAGGGTGCTTTTTTTATTGGAAGGTTTGGCTCAGGATCGCCAGGCACATCATGATACCTTCTTCAAAGTTACCCAGCCTTAGATTTTCATTTGGGGCATGTATATTATTGTCCGGATTGGGGATTCGGATAGAAACAGCCGGTACACCAAGAGTATGTACAAAGGGTGCGATTGGCTGGGACCCGCCTGTGGTTCGCATGTTTACCACCTTATCTCCAAAAATAGGACCCATGGCCTCATTGAGAAATTTTCCGGTTTCGGAATTCATTTCTGTTCGAAAGGGTAAGGATCCCAAACGATAATTCAGCGAAGCCAACTTAGGATAGGTTTGCCTTTCCAATTCACTAGGGATGCTATCCACCAAATGAAAACCCTGTTTTTCTATATGAAGTTTAAATAGATCCATTAAACGTTCTCCTGGTGTTTCAGATACCAATCGCATGTCAATTTCAATTTGAACTTCATTCGGGATGATAGTCCTTACTTCGTTACCCACCCATGCTGCTTTTAAACCCCTTACGTTCAAAGAAGGAAATTGTAAAGCTTCCTGATAGGTGTTGCCCACCCTTTCATTTTTAGCAATTCCCAGGCGGAGCAACAAGCTATCCTGGTTTTCAGGCAATGCGTTTAGCGCTTTTTTGTCAGCATCGGTCAGCTCAATCCCATCGTAAAACCCGTCAATTAATACGCGTCCTTCTTCATCCTTCAGGCTCGCCAACAGGCGGGAGGCTTCAAAGACCGGATTTGGTGCAAAATTTCCATATTGACCACTGTGTAATGGGTATCGTGGTCCAAAAACCCGCAAACTCGCTGTTGCTATTCCCCGCGCGCCATAGGTTAGGGTAGGCCAGTTGGAAAGGTGTCTGGTGCCATCCATGATCAACACCATATTTGCATTTAATAGCGATCTATGTTGTGCAACCGCCGTGGCCAGGTGAGGCGATCCCATTTCTTCCTGAAAATCCATGATCACCTTAATATTGAAGTTGGGTTTAAGTCTTTTCGTTTTTAGTATTCGGAGCGCCGTAATGAAAGCCATGGCCGGGCCTTTAGAATCCGATGCAGACCTGCCAAAAATGCGCCAGTCCGGATCAATATCTTTCTTTACAGCCTCCCATTCTATCTGACTCCATGTTCCGATGTTATTTTGTTTTTTTAATACAGGTATAAAAGCATTGTCCTGGTCCCATTGTTTCTGATCAACAGGTTGTCCGTCAATTTGCAAATAGAACAATACTGTTTTTTTATTTTTGCGAGACTTTTTTTCGGCAAACAAAAGAGGCGCTCCTTCTGTAGGAAGCACCTTGGTACTAAAATCAAGCTCCTGAAAAAGAGTTTCACACCAAGTCATGTTTTGGGCAACCTGTTCTTCAAAATGTCCATCGTTCGGAATTTTCAAGAAAGCAATCAGATCATCTATTCCCTTTTCAAGGTTTAAGGCTGCCATTTCTCTGATTTCCGGGGCCGACATTTTCTGTGCGAATCCTGTGGAAATTACAAGAAAAAACAAAATCCAAAAAGATCGTATTTGTTTCATAATTGCTTGTATGTTCAATCCTGTTTTTGCAAGATTTTTATTTCATCCCTTAGTTTGGCTGCCATCATAAAATCAAGTTCTTTGGCTGCTTTTTCCATGGCCTTTCTTTTGGCACGAATCATTTTATCCTTCTGATCCTTTGTCAAATATTCCATATCAGGTTCCGCAGCCCGTAGTTCCTCTTTTTGAAAATGATAGGTAGAAACCGAATTTTTCGCGAGCGCATTATCCAGACTTTTGTTCAACGAGGTTGGCGTAATGTTATTTTCCGTATTGTAGGTGGTTTGTTTATCGCGCCGGTAATTGGTTTCATCTATGGTTTTTTTCATGCTGGCAGTGATCTTGTCTGCATACATGATCGCTTTTCCGTTAAGATGTCGTGCTGCTCTGCCTACGGTTTGTGTCAGCGACCGGTTACTCCTCAGAAAACCTTCCTTGTCGGCATCCAAAATAGCTACCAGAGAAACCTCCGGAAGGTCCAGGCCTTCTCTGAGTAGGTTTACTCCAATAAGCACATCGAAGATTCCTTTTCGAAGGTCTTGCATGATCTCCACTCGTTCCAGGGTATCTACATCACTATGGATATATCGGCAACGAATGTTGATCCGGGCGAGGTATTTGGCCAATTCCTCAGCCATTCTTTTGGTTAAGGTGGTAACTAAGGTCCTCTCGTCTTTTTCGACCCGAAGTTGAATTTCCTCTACCAAATCATCTATTTGGTTCTTGCTGGGTCGCACTTCAATTTCAGGATCCAATAGTCCGGTAGGACGAATGACCTGTTCTACATAGACTCCCTGACTAAGTTGTAATTCGTAGTCGGCTGGGGTGGCACTTACATAAATAACCTGATTTTGAAGCGCTTCAAATTCTTCAAATTTCAGAGGACGGTTGTCCATGGCTGCGGGTAATCGAAATCCATAGTCCACCAGGTTTTCCTTTCGGGAACGGTCACCACCGTACATCGCGTGTACCTGTGGAATGGTTACATGGCTTTCATCAACCACCATCAAATAATCATTGGGGAAATAATCCAATAGGCAGAAAGGCCTGGTCCCGGGTTCCCGACCATCCAGATACCTGGAATAATTTTCAATACCCGAACAATATCCAAGTTCGCGGATCATTTCAAGGTCAAAATTAGTGCGTTCTTCCAACCGTTTGGCCTCCAGTGGTTTCCCTATCTCTTTGAAATAGTCCACCTGATTTACCAGATCATGCTGAATTTGATGGATCGCATTTTGAAGGATATCCGGTGAGGTAACGAACATATTGGCAGGGTAGATATTTAAATTTTCATACACCTCCAGTAGTTTGTTATTAAAGGGATCGAAGGCTTCGATTTCTTCTACTTCGTCTCCAAAAAAATGAATTCTAAAAGCATGATCCGCATAGCTGGGGAACACATCCACAACATCACCCTTAACCCTGAAGTTCCCATTTCTAAAGTCGGCCGTGGTCCTGGAATAGAGGCTCTGGA
>CALZFZ010000176.1 GCA_945786965.1 uncultured Muriicola sp.
ATGATCCAATGGTAGCAGCCAACTCCACCCCGGATACACCTCCGGAACCTTCGTTTTTAACAAAGATGCTCACACGCCTGGAATGGAAACCCTTTCCAATGCCCTCGGAGGCTATTCCCATGCCAGACAGTACCGATGTGATCGCCACAGGGAAATATCTGTCCCATAACCTGGATTGTTTTTCCTGCCATTCGGCCGACTTTAAGACCAATAATTTCCTGCAGCCCGAGCTCAGTGAAGGTTATTTTGCCGGGGGCAACCAAACCCTCGATTTTGAAGGCCGGGTAAAGCCTACGGCCAACCTTTCCCCGGACAAAGAAACCGGGATCGGCAACTGGACCAAAGAGCAATTTATCCAGGCCGTAAAATACGGACAAAAAGAAGGGGAACCTGCGCTCACCTACCCCATGGTCCCTTACACCCAACTCACAGATAAAGAGGCCGGGGCCATCTTTGAATATCTAAAGACCATCCCGCCTATTAAAAACAAGGTAGAAAGGGCCGTTTATTAGACAAGCAGGCCATCACGAATAAAAAAACCCCTCCAAAATGGAAGGGTTTTTTCTTTATTTGCAGTTTTTTTTACCATTGACCCATGCGGTACCGTAGGCCGGAACGTACCATCCGTACCCCTCCATTGTTCTCCTGGAAATTCTTCCAGCCGGCATCCCGGGCAGTCCTCTGTGCAGGTGTTAGAGTAGCATTAGCGCCTCCTATAGCCCCTTTAAAATCTTTGTAGCCAACAAGCGCCCAATGGTTCTCTCCTTCGGGAGAGATCCCGGAGGTAAAATTCCCCATGGAAACTACCCTGCCTTCGGGTTTAAAGTCGGTGTTAAACTTGGTCAAGGCCTTCTCAAAAGCTGCCGCATTTTCTACATCCAAAATATAGTACTGTTGTACAGGATAATCGCCTTCTATATCGCCATAGCGTTTTTTTGTGGTCCCCATACGAGCTCCGGATTGATCCTTAATAAAGTGGTCTAACCTTGATCCTAATAAAGCCCAGGCATCTCCACCATCATCGGCGTATATAGCCCCTAAAGCATCCAAGGAGCCCGAAAAACCTAATACATGTGTTTGTTCATTGTCCGCATCATGGAAATGGTTCGCATACAAGGTAACGGTAACCCCTTCCCATTTATGCTCTTTAAAATAATCGTCAATTAGTTTAAAAACGGTCGACTGGTTCTGTGGTTCTACAATAAAACTGTAGTTGGTCCAATAGGACTCTTGTGCACTGATTGCAAAGGCTGCAAACAGCAATACACTGGTAACTAATTTTTTCATGTTTGGTTGTTTTTAAAAGTTAGTATTGTAAGGTACTAAATAGTAGGCAATTACGAAACCCTCATAAAGAGCATTTTTATAGGTTTATTCGTACGTAAATACCCCGAACAACTACCACGCGCCAATGATCCCACCAATTCTAAATTCAGGAATGCGCACCTTCTCTGTGCCGGTATTAGTCACCACCAACTCCGAATACGCTTGTATAGGGAAGAGTTGGGCGGTCATCACATACTGTCCCTCATTCAAAAAGACTTCCACAGAAGAAGTATCTAACAAGATACGAACCTCAACATCGCCTTCAGGTAAATTATCGATGGGCATTTGTTGTACCGTGCCAAAACTCTCCTGGAAATCCGTAAGCCCGCTTTGAGAACGGTTTAACATCATCAACTTTTGTCCGGCATCCAGTTCCAAAAGTAAATGCTCCCCGGCATCGTTTTCAAATCGTAAGGTAAGGTCGCGTGCACTGGTAGTGAACCTCAGTTCGCATTGGTTATCGTGTTCCAGGGCAATGGATTCTTCACCGCCAGGGGGTAAGCTTACCATCGTTGTATCTTCATCCGTGAGGAGACCATCTAACCCGGGTATGGGGTAGTTCAGGAGTTCATATTCGCCCTGTATATTGTCCAGGCTCAAATGCCGCGGTAGTGTCATGGCACTGCGCCACACCTCAGTGGGGGTATCGCGGGCATAGGCCCAGTTGCTCATCCAGCCAATAAAAAGCCGACTCCCGTCGGGTGTGTTGTTATAGGTAACCCCGGCATAATTGTCAGTCCCCCAGTCGAGCCACTTTTCGACCTTTTGGTCCGAAGTGAATGTAGTTCCGTCAAAGTCGCCTACAAAATACTGAGTGCCGCTACCTCCATTCGGTGCTCCGGGATTTATACTTATCAGCAATACCCATTTGGTCTCATCAGTATCACCAACCTGCAGCTCAAATAGGTCCGGGCATTCCCAGACGCCCCCATGGGCTCCCTGGTCCTTTCCAAATTCGCTCATATATGTCCACTCCAGTAAATTGTCGGACTTGTACAATCGCAAATGATCCCCTGCCACCAGGGCCATCACCCATTGCTCTGTGTTGTTGTCCCAAAATACCTTTGGGTCCCTGAAATCCTGGAATTCACCGTTTAAGATAACAGGGTTGCCTGCGTACTTTATAAAGCTTTCCCCATTATCGAGGCTATAGGCAATGCCCTGGGTCTGGTGGTCCTTGTTCCCTAATTTTTCTTTCTCCATATCGTGGTATGTATAGATGGCCACCAGAGGAGGATTCTCCGGGCTACCAAAACCCGATGTATTGTTCACATCAACTACCGCACTCCCCGAAAAGATTAGCCCATGTTCGTCCGGGTACAGGGCTATGGGCTTATGTTCCCAGTGCAGCATATCGGTACTGGTAGCGTGTCCCCAGTGCATGGGCCCCCAAACAATATCTTCCGGGTAGTACTGGTAGAACAAATGATACACTCCCTGATAGTAGACCAGGCCATTGGGATCGTTCATCCATTTTTCAGCAGGTGTAAAATGAAATTGCGGCCTGAAAGGCTCCTGGTAGTAGGCGGTCTCGGCCGTGGAATCAGTGTCCTGTTTGGGGGCTTCCTTACAGGCACCAAAAAATATGAAATTGCTTATGAGTAAAAAGTATAAATTACGTGGCATAGGAGTAGTCGTTTGTATAAAAATACTTTTTATTTATTTATGTGAAAAACCCTCGCTTCATTTCCCGGTTTTTATCAAAGTAGTATCTTTATCGCCATGCAAAAAAACAAGTTGTCGTTACTTTTTCTGATGCTTGCAACCCCGCTGATGGGGCAGCGAACTATGGGAAAGGCCATTGCAAAACTCCTTAAGGGAGACGTTCCGGTGGCACAAGTCACCGAGCTCTCGGTAAATCCGTCTTACATTACACTCGATGCACGGGAAAAAGAGGAATTCGAGGTAAGTCACCTCGCAGGTGCCCACTATATTGGGTATCAGGATTTCGATCCTAAAAAGGTACAGGAACTGGTTCCCAATAAGGACACCACGGTGGTGGTCTACTGTTCCATTGGGGTGCGTTCCGAAAAGATCGCAAAAAAATTGATAGCACTGGGGTATACAGATGTAAAGAACCTGGCCGGGGGTATTTTTCAATGGAAGAACAAAGGCCACGAAGTAGTAGACAGTCTTGGAAAGGAAACGGAAAGGGTTCATGCCTATAACAAATTTTGGGGGCTGCTCCTGCTCAAAGGCGAAAAGGTCTATGGACCTGAAAATAAAAAATAATGATAAAGGACCCCCAAAATAACCTCCTTATAATATTTACCCGCAACCCGGTTCTGGGGCAGTGTAAAACTCGCCTGGCTGCTTCGGTGGGCGATGAGACCGCCCTGGCCATTTATAAATTTTTACTAAAGCACACGGCAGAAGTAACCCATGAGCTCCAGATCGATAAGGAGGTGCACTATTCCGATGCCATTGGCGAGAACGACTTGTGGGATCCGGAGGAGTACCGGAAAAAAATGCAGTGGGGGGCCAATCTGGGTGAACGTATGCACAACGCTATAAATGCCGGTTTTGAAACGGGCTATAAACGCATTGTCCTTATTGGGAGCGACCTGTACGATCTCAGCACGGCCGATCTGGAACAGGCATTTGAAGCCCTGGAAAAACACAAGGTAGTGCTGGGCCCCGCTCAGGATGGCGGCTATTATATGCTGGGGATGACGAAGATGATCCCTGATGTTTTTAAAAACAAAAAATGGGGAACAGACACGGTATTGAAAGATACGCTGGCCAATCTCGATAAAACAAAAGTAAAGTTGCTGGAGATAAAAAATGATGTTGATGTGCTGGATGATATACGGGACATTCCTGCTTTCCAGCCCTTTTTAAAAGACTACCTATGACACAAAAACAATTAGATGAATCAACGGCATTTCTGCAAGCGAAAGGATTTAAAGCCCCTGAAATAGGCATCGTCCTGGGGACAGGCCTTGGGAAACTGGCCGATATGATCGAGGACCCCATAGTGGCCCACTATCACAACATTCCATTTTTTCCGCTTGCTACGGTGGAGTTTCACACCGGTAAACTGGTCTATGGCAATCTGGCGGGCAAAAAGGTGGTGGTGATGCAGGGCCGCTTTCATTTATATGAGGGTTATGAGTTTTACGACGTTACCTACCCCATCCGGATCATGAGGCAACTTGGCATTCAAAAACTTTTTGTCTCCAATGCAGCCGGAGCCGTAAACCTCAGCTTTAATAAAGGCGATATCATGCTTATTGAAGACCACATAAATCTGCAGGGGGGCTCGCCCCTTGCCTTTAAAAATGTGGCCGAGTTTGGGGATCGGTTTGTGGATATGAGCGAACCTTATGATGTGGAAATGCGAAGCATGATCGAGAAAATAGCCAGACAGCAAAAGATCTCTTTAAAAAAAGGTGTATACGCCGCTGTGGTAGGTCCGCAGCTGGAAACCAAAGCCGAATATCGCATGCTCAAAACCCTTGGTGCCGATGCGGTTGGAATGAGTACGGTGCCCGAAGTAATTATTGCCAATCATTTACGACTACCTGTAGTAGCGGTATCAGTTTTAACCGACGAGTGCGATCCAAGTGATCTGGAACCTGTTAATATTTCGGAAATAATTGAGGTGGCCGCGAAAACAGAACCAAAAATGATTACATTATTCACAGAATTAATAAAAATGCTATGAGTTATTTAGAAGCAACCAACGATCTATACAAGCAAGCAGCCCTGTCCCCCGATGAAGGGCTGTGCTGTACAACAAATCCTGTTTGGCAATTACCGGGCTTATCGATCCCTACCATTATGCAGGAAATGAACTACGGCTGTGGAAGCACCGTTTCGGCTTCAGACCTGGTGAACGATCCTCAGGTATTGTATGTAGGCGTAGGCGGAGGGATGGAACTCCTTCAGTTTGCATATTTCTCCCGTCAAAAAGGTGGGGTTACCGGGGTAGATGTAGTCAATGAAATGCTGGAAGCATCCCGGAAGAATTTTAAAATTGCAGAAGAAGAAAACCCCTGGTTTAAAAGCGAATTTGTAAACCTCAAGAAAGGAAGTGCCCTGGAATTGCCCATCAAAAGTGAAAGCATGGATGTGGCCGCCCAAAACTGCCTCTTTAATATATTTAAGGCAGAAGACCTGAAAAAAGCAGTTGCCGAGATGTACCGGGTGCTAAAACCTCATGGCCGTCTGGTGATGAGCGACCCTGTTTGTGAACAACACATGAACGAATCACTTCGCAATGATGACCGTTTACGGGCCCAGTGTTTAAGTGGCAGTATTCCCATTAAGGACTATGTAAAAGCATTGACCGATGCCGGCTTCGGGACCATAGAGATACGGGCACGGAAATCGTACCGTGTACTGTCTCCAAACCACTACCCAACGGATGAGCTCATCCATATTGAGTCGATCGAAATTGCAGCCATCAAAGACCCCATGCCTGAAGACGGCCCCTGTGTTTTTACAGGGAAAACGGCTATTTATTTTGGTGGAGAACCCTATTTGGACGACAAAAAAGGCCATGTATTGATACAAAACCAGCCACTGGCAGTGTGCGATAAAACAGCAGCAGCCCTGGCTAAGGTCTCGGACCAGATCCATATCTCGGAAAGTACCTGGCATTACGATGGAGGCGGATGTTGTTGATCTGTGACAGCACACGCGTGGGTTTTTTATAAATAATTTAGGATCATAAGCTGTAAGGAAGTGTGGTTTTTCACTACCAACCCAATATGCAAGTTACCGTTAGTATGAAATACCTGTTAGCACTTTTGATCTGGGGGGGTACCCCCCCGGTGCTTCCTCAAGGAACAGCACCTGCGCCTGAACATACAGCCTGGAATACCCTATTAAAAGAGTTTGTAAATGAGAAGGGCGATGTAGCCTATGCCCGGTTTAAGACCAAAGAAAAGGAGCTAAACGACTACCTAGACTACCTGGGCGAAAATGCCCCGGCCACCAACTGGACACAGAACGAGACCCTGGCCTATTATATTAACATGTATAATGCAGCTACGGTAGCCCTGATCCTGGAGAACTATCCGATAAAAAGTATCAAGGACATTTGGCGGCCCTGGGGTCAGGATCGTATAATGGTGGGAGATAAAACCCTTTCCTTGGGCAATATTGAACATCGTATACTTCGAAAGATGAACGAACCCCGCATCCATTTTGCCATTAACTGTGCCTCCTTTAGCTGCCCAAAATTAAAGAATGAGGCCTATACGGCAGCCCGAATGGAAGCCCAGCTGCAGGAGGCCACGGAGGACTTTATCAACGATACCACCAAAAACATCTTAACCCCCAATGCACTGCAACTCTCGGCCATCTTTAAATGGTACAAGGGCGATTTTATGGAAAAAAGGCCTCTGATAGCCTACATTCAACCTTATACCAAGGTACCCTTATCTCCTGATGCAAAAATTTCGTATCTCCCCTATGATTGGAACCTCAATGAAATTCGATGATCCCATTTTAATTAGTATCATCATTCCGGTGCTGAATGAGGAGGCCTGTTTAGGACCAATGCTGCAGCATCTGAAAAAAGAAGCCCATGATTTTAATCGGCTTGAGATTCTGGTCGTAGATGGTGGGAGTACTGACAACTCAGTATCCGTAGCCAAAATGCACGGAGCCCGGGTAGTGTCTTCGGAAAAAGGACGTGCCCGGCAAATGAACCTGGGTGCTAAACACGCCCGCGGTAACACACTTTATTTTTTACATGCCGATACCTTTCCTCCAACCCATTTCGATGTTGCCCTTATTGAAGCCTTGCAGCAGGGATATGATGCCGGCTGTTTTCGTTTAAAATTTAATGATCCCAGTAGGTTCCTGGCCTTTTTTGCCTGGTTTTCGCAATTCAATTTTGCTATATGCCGTGGAGGCGACCAATCGCTTTTTATCCACAAGGCATTCTTTGAAGAATTGGGTGGTTTTAACGAAGCGTATCGCATTTATGAGGACAATGAATTTATTAGCAGGATCTACCGAAAAGGGAAATTCAGGATCTTGCCGATGCATGTAAAAACCTCAGCCCGAAAATATGCGGATAATGGGATGGTAAACCTGCAATACCACTTTGCTGTGGTGCACCTGAAACAATATATGGGTGCCCCGCCCGAAAAATTATATGACTATTACAGCAGGAATATTCAATCAGACTTGTAAGAGATACTTAACGCGTTTCGTAATCCGCTAAAACACCTTCGGTAATCCATTTGGCGAGCGCCTGACGGTTATCAGGATCCAGTATCCTTCGCTGGTCCTTTTTGTTCTTGATGTTGCCTATTTCAATATAGGCCATAGCGGGCAGTGTATTCTTAACCAGGTATAAATTACTCCGGTCCGAAAAAGTGCCTGTATACTCCCGATTGGGCTGGTACTTTCTGTATTTCCTGGTAAAAGTATTATGAATGTTTTCTGCCAGGCGTTTCCCATTCTTGCTTTTCTCATGATGGTAAAAGAAGACATCGATGTTCTGACCTTTGCCCCTGCTGTCTACATGGGTCACCAGCAATCGTTGGTAATTGCCCCGGTTTTCCAGGTACAGATTGTTCACCGCAGTCACCCGTTGCTTTAATCGTGCCAACTGATTTAATGGGATATCATTGTTGGGGTACACTACCTCATCCCGGTCTGTTTCCAGGGCTTTGGCATCGCGAATACCGTCATCCGAGTCACGGACAATAACATATACCCTGGCACCGTGGGCCAGCAATTCCCTGGCAAGGCGTAGTGTAACATCATAGGCGTATTCATCTTCGGCAATGGTGATCCCTTTATAAGTTTCTACGGCCCCGGGATCAGGGCCTCCATGTCCTGAGATCAGGTAATAGATGGCACCCTCCAGCCGATCGCTTTTCGGTGACACCAGCGCATTTTCAGCTCCAAAAATGGGATAACGTTCGCCTTCTTCTTTGAGGATTTCTTCGTTGACAATTTCATCTGTAACTGTGGTTAGACTATCGATCACTGAAGGTAGGTAGTAAGAACTTCCTTCAAAAAGATGTTGGCCATCTCGGAGGTTCTCATGGTTCAACACAAGGAAATCCTGATAATGTTCAGAGGGGTCCATCCCCTGTTTACGAAGCAGGGAAAAGATCCCATCTCCTTTTTCGGCAATAGCAACTGCCAGGGAATCCTGTGCATAGCATCCCAGTATGGGCAACACTGAAAAAAGGAATAGATAGCAGAGGCGAATTCTTGTTGGCAAGATCAACGGGTATAAAGTTTATAAAAGGTTTTAATGATTTCCTGAGCCGGTTTGTTTTGAGGCGTAAAACGATTATCCTCCGGGCCGCCTGCTCGGTCGTGATTTATAAACCACTTCCAGACAAAGCCTCCGGCAAACCACTCCTCTTCCCAGAACGATTCGAACAGTGCTTTTTTGGCATTTACCTGTCCCTCCATATTTACCTGCTCCTCTGTGCGGTCTACCAACCAGGGTTTTTTAGCTGTATAATCCATACTGCGGTATCCAAATTCCGTAAACAGCACCGGTTTATTAACGTCCTTGGAAAGAACGGCTATGTTGTCCTTCCAGGGTTTCCAGCCTACTTTTAGCTGTTCCACGGTAGGGGTTTTTTCTTCAGATAACGGGAAATAGGCATCAATACCAATAAAGTCGAGCGAGGCCCAAAACGGCGTTCGGCCATACTCATCCCAGTTGGCGGCATAGGTGAGTTTCCCTTTATATACCAGCCGGATCTTCTGGATAAGTTGCTGCCAATATTCGGGCCGATTTTCAATAAATTGTTCCAACTCTGTCCCAATACAGAAAATATCTGCCCGAGTTTCCTCTGCCAATGCTGCATAGGTCAGAATAAAATCTTCGTACGATCTTTCGAGTGCCTGCCAGTTTTCCTCGCTGTCCATTTTCAAAGTACCGGTAAAGATGCCACGCCATAACCAGATCTGTGGTTTCACCATAACCTTTACCTTGTTTTTATGCAGCAATTCTATATACTGCTTGGCACCTATCTTGGTTTCCCCGAACCATTGACGGTCTGTATTATATATGATCTCAGGAGAATCTGCATTGCGCATAAAGCCAAAAGGCATTACCGCGGCGTAGTCTGCATAGACCTCCTTGATAGGCTTTATATGTTCCTGGGATACCTGGTCGCGGGAAGCAACGAAGCTTACGCCGTTGATCTTGCCCACAAACTGACTGCTACAGGAAAGTTGCAAAAGGCAACAAAGAAATAACACACTCTTATTCATACATTTAACGTTACCTATTTCCAAAATTACAATAATTTAATATTCATGAAATAGAAAACTGTGTTAAGTTCTTATATTTAATCCGACTGAAACTACACAAAAGAACAGAATGGCGAAGGAAACCATCGTAATCATTGGGAATGGCATTTCGGGGGTAACCGCCGCCAGGCATATTCGAAAACTATCGGATAACCGTATCATCATCATTTCTGCAGAGAGCGAATACTTCTTTTCCCGAACAGCCCTGATGTACGTATACATGGGCCATATGAAGTTTGAACACACCCAACCCTATGAGAATTGGTTTTGGAAAAAAAACCGTATTGAGTTGGTGAATGGGTATGTAACCTGGGTAGATCATGCCAGCAAAAAAGTACTTTTAAAGAATACAGAAGAAATCCCCTATGATAAACTTATCATTGCCACCGGATCCAAACCCAATAAATTTGGATGGCCAGGCCAGGATCTTAAAGGGGTGCAGGGCCTGTATTCCAAGCAGGAATTAGAGCAACTCGAAATAGATGCCCCCAACAAAGAAGTATGCAAGAGAGCGGTGATCGTGGGAGGTGGCCTTATTGGCATTGAACTGGCCGAAATGCTGAGGAGTCGTGATATCCCGGTAACCTTTTTAGTAAGGGAGAGCAGTTTCTGGAATGGGGTACTCCCAGAAGGGGAATCCCAAATGATCAATGAACATATTTTAGAACATCACATAGATTTACGGCTAAGTACCAACCTGGTGGAAATTCTTCCCGATGACAACGGGAAGGCCAAAGCCGTAGTAACCGACAAAGGTGACATTATTGAATGCAACCTGGTGGGGTTAACCCCCGGGGTTACTCCCAATGTAGATTTTCTGAAGGAATCCGGTATTGAACTGGGGAGGGGTATAAAGGTGAATCGCTTTTTGGAGACCAACATCCCGGACATTTATGGGATTGGCGACTGTGCAGAACAACACGAACCAATTGGGCAACGCCGCCCCATTGAAGCCGTCTGGTATACCGGTAGGATGATGGGTGAGACGGTGGCACAAACCATATGCGGGAACCGTATTGAATACAAACCGGGGCACTGGTTTAACTCGGCAAAATTCCTGGACATTGAATACCAGACTTATGGTTGGGTGTTCAGCGACAAAAGCAAAAAGCCTAATGAAGCCCATTTTCACTGGCGACACCCCAGGGAATTGGTCTGCATTACTATGGCGTACGATTCCAAAACCAGAAAATTCCTGGGCATCAATACGTTTGGAATCCGGATGCGGCACGAGATCTTCGACCGCTGGCTAACTGATGGCCAAAGTATAGATCATGTTATGGAATTTTTAAAGGATGCCAATTTTGATCCGGAATTTTATGCCCAGTACGAGGGTGCCATTGTAGCCCGCTACAATGCCGAACTGGGAACCAGCATACTCCCCCGAAAAAAGAGTTGGAAACGAATATTTCTAAATGTCCAGAGCTAACTTATGAAAGCAATAAAAAATACAGGACTGGTCATTTTTTTAATAGGGTTGGGGATTTTTACTGCCTTAACGGTAGTAGGTACTTTTAAATTAACCCAGGACGATTTTAACGAGTTCGTTTCCGATAACGGTATTAAAAGCGACCTCTTTATTAAGGCCATTGAAACGACTGTAGTTGGAAAAGAATTTGATGGGATGATGGCCTTTTCACCTAAGGTAGTGGCCGCCCTCGAAAATGCGAATGCCGAACACAAAATAAACAAGGAATACAAAAAGGTGATATATACCAATCCGCACGACATGGCGGCCATGATTGGAAAAAAAGCGGGCAGCGGATTTATAGCAAAGAACAAAGGGCTGATGTGGTTCCTGACCTTTGGGTTGGGTATCCTGGGAGCCCTGTTTTTTATACTCCCCAATGTCGTCTTACTGGGCCCGAAAGGGATCAAGAACAATGGTATTTACCTTGAAAATGCCACGAATCGCGGGTGGATGGCCTGGATGGTATTTATCTTCCTGGTGGCCTTTTACCTGGTGCTCTATTTCCGTTCGGAATATGCCGTGAACTGGACCTATCTGGTAGACCCCATCAGTGAAAGCTTAAGTGGCAACCCTGCAGGGCATTGGTTCGTTTATGGGTTTATGTATTGCACGGTAATGACAGTCATGGCCGTACGTATGTACATCAAATACCGGCACAATGTGTACCAGATGGTACGGACAACCTCGGTGCTTTTTTTCCAGATCATCTTTGCCTTCCTGATTCCTGAGATCATGGTACGTCTGCAAATGCCATACTACGACTTTAAGAATGCCTTTCCGCTCGACTATGATTTCTTTTTCCAGTGGAATCTGAGATCTCTTATTAACAGTGGGGGCATTGGGATCTTTATCCTGGTGTGGGGTACGGTTTTAACCCTGGTCATTGTCCCCGTCATGGTCTATTTCTTTGGGAAACGGTGGTACTGTTCCTGGGTCTGTGGTTGTGGTGGCCTGGCCGAAACTTTAGGGGATCCGTACAGGCAACATTCCAGCAAAACGCTCTTTTCCTGGAGAGTAGAGCGCTGGTTGATCCACGGTGTGTTGGTATTCGCTGTTGGCATGACACTCATGACATTATATAGTTTCTTTGCAGAATCTGGTACGGTCCTCGGAATAAAAACGTCCAATGTACAGAATACCTATAGCTTACTGATCGGTTCAATCTTTGCAGGAGTTATTGGCACTGGTTTCTATCCCATTTTCGGAAACCGGGTATGGTGTCGTTTTGGCTGTCCATTGGCAGCCTATTTAGGATTTGTACAGCGTTTTAAGTCGAGGTTCAGGATCACCACCAATGGCGGGCAATGCATTAGTTGTGGCAATTGTTCTACCTATTGCGAACAGGGGATCGATGTGCGCGCCTATGCACAAAAAGGTGAGAACATCATAAGATCTAGCTGTGTAGGTTGCGGAATCTGTTCAGCAGTATGCCCCAGAGGTGTGCTAAAATTGGAGAACGGCCCTGAAAAAGGTCGTATTAACCCTACTCAGGTACTTTTGGGGAACGATGTGGATTTAATGAACTTAGTGAACCAGAAATAAATGGGTTTCCTACATTTGCAGCCGTGAAACATTCTGTCCTTTTAATTTCGATGACCTTGTTTATATGACGGATATCCGAGTCATCATCCCAGCCAATAATGAGGCCCAATCTATCGCAAAGGTCATACATGCCATCCCAGATCTGGTTTCTGAGATCGTAGTGGTCGATAATAATTCTACGGACGATACGAGCGTCGTAGCCACTGCTGCCGGGGCCACTGTCTTGTTTGAAGAGCGCCAGGGATATGGATATGCCTGTTTAAAAGGGATCGATTATCTGGCGAAAGCATCCAAACACCCCTCTATTATCGTATTTATGGACGGAGATTACTCCGATTACCCTGAAGATCTTGAAAAGGTGGTAGCACCCATCTTAAAAGGGGAGGCAGAATTTGTTATCGGGGCACGTGCCAAGGCGTTGCGACAAAAAGGCTCCATGACTCCCCAACAGATTTTTGGGAATTGGCTCGCAACCAGTTTAATGAGGTTATTGTTCAGCGCCCGGTTTACGGACCTGGGGCCATTTAGGGCTATCACCTATGAACGGCTGCTAGAGTTGGATATGGAGGACAAAACCTACGGGTGGACAGTGGAAATGCAGCTGAAGGCACTTAAAAAAAAGATAGCATATGTCGAAGTACCAGTGCGTTACAAAAAAAGAATTGGCGTTTCAAAAGTATCAGGTACAGTAAAAGGCACTATCTTTGCCGGCATAAAAATCCTGAGTTGGATAATTAAATACAGTGTAAAATAAAATGGGTTTAACAACTGCTTACATCATCATCGGAATTTACAGCCTTGCGCTGCTATTAATTTTCTTTTATAGCCTGGCGCAATTGAACCTGTTGCTGAACTATCTTGGATTCAAAAAAAATCAGGCAGTAGCACCCAAGTTCAATTTGCTCGATCCAAAAGAAATACCATTAGTGACCATTCAGCTTCCTATCTATAATGAGGAATATGTGATGGAACGTTTGTTGGATAATATTGCCAAAATTGCCTATCCAAAAAGTAAGCTCGAAATACAGGTACTTGACGATTCTACAGATAATTCTGTACATGATACGGCACAACGGATCGCTGAACTTCAGGAAACTGGTCTGGATATTCAACATATACGAAGGGAGGACCGCCAGGGTTATAAGGCAGGGGCCCTTAAAGAAGGATTAAAGATCGCCAAAGGTGAATTTATTGCCATTTTTGATGCAGATTTTCTTCCCGATTCGGATTGGTTAAAGAAGACCGTTATTTATTTCAAGGACGAAGAAATTGGAGTTGTACAAACCCGTTGGGGTCATATTAACCGCGATTATTCAATATTGACACGTATACAGGCTTTTGCCCTTGATGCCCATTTTACGCTGGAGCAAGTGGGACGAAATGCCAAGGGGCACTTTATCAACTTTAATGGTACCGCCGGGATCTGGCGTAAGGAATGTATCCTTGATGCAGGAAACTGGGAAGGCGATACATTGACCGAAGATCTGGATCTAAGCTACCGTGCCCAATTAAAGAACTGGAAGTTTAAATATTTAGAAGATGTTGAGACCCCCGCAGAATTGCCGGTGGTGATCAGTGCTGCCCGTTCCCAGCAGTTTCGCTGGAACAAAGGAGGAGCCGAAAATTTCAGAAAGTCGGTTATGAGCGTTATTACGGCTAAAAATATTCCATTTAAGACAAAGTTTCACGGGGTTATGCATTTGCTGAACAGCTCTATGTTCCTGTTTGTGTTTTTGGTGGCCGTGCTCAGCATTCCCATGCTCTATATCAAAAATAGCTACGGACACCTGGGATGGATATTCGAAGCCACCAGCTTCTTTATCATCTCTACTGTTATTCTGTTCATATGTTACTGGTTTACCTATAAGAGTATACAGGGCAGCAGCTTTGATAATTTTGTAGACTATATTAAACTATTCTTTACGTTCTTTTCGGTGGCCCTTGGATTTTCGTTACACAATACCGTTGCGGTACTGGAAGGGCATATGGGAAAACGAAGTGAATTTGTACGCACGCCTAAATTCAACATTAACAATTTAACAGACAGTTGGAAGGGCAATAAGTATTTGGCAACCAAATTATCGCCAAATATGATCCTGGAATTTGCACTGATGATCTATTTCCTTTTTGGAATGTACAGTGCCATCCCCTTAAATGATTTTGGGTTGTTTCCTTTTCATTTTATGTTGTTCCTCGGATTTGGGTTTGTCTTTTTCAAATCCTTAACAGCTAAGGTATAGCCTATTTAAAAATATTAATTTAGCCCCATTTATTATATAGTAAGAGCCTCCCAGGATACCCGGGAGGCTCTTTTGTTTTTTACCATTAATTCCTCAATTTTTCGGTTATTTGTAGAAAACCAATCCAGCCAGTTTATGCCCAACGTGGTACTTACATATTGGAAACTACACAAAGTTCCCCTCCTGATCACTTTGCTGTGCCTGGGTTTATATTACACAGTGGCCTATCATCTGGCGCGCACCGATTTTATAAAACTGCTTACCCTGTTTGCCGCCTTGTTCTTTCTTTGTTACAAGTTGATTCAGTTCGAAAAATGGAATTTTAAATTCCTGCTCATCGTTGGGATCTTATTTCGTTTGGTCTTTCTTTTTTCAATACCCAACCTCTCCCAGGATTTCTTGCGCTTTATTTGGGATGGCCGCCTGGTAGTATCGGGCACCAACCCCTTTTTGTACCTCCCCAATGAATTGTTTTCCAATGGCGAGATCATGATAAGCCAGGGCAGGGAACTCATTGAAGGAATGGGTAGCTTAAGTGCTAAGAATTACAGTAATTATCCCCCTTTTAACCAGGCCATCTTCGGGCTCTCGGCATGGTTGGGAGGAAATAGCATTATAGGTCCGCTCGTCGTAATGCGGGTGCTGATCTTAGGGGCCGATGTAGGGATTTTTTATTTTGGTCGCCGGCTGTTAAAGGCGGTCAACCGATCGCCCCACCTTATTTTCTGGTATTTCCTAAATCCGCTGGTTATCATAGAATTAAGCGGTAATGTTCATTTTGAAGGCGTAATGCTGTTCTTCTTTATTTGGGCACTTTACCTGCTGGTCGATAAAAAATGGATCCCTGCCGCCATCCTGATGGCCTTGTCTATTTCCATAAAGCTCATCCCTCTGATGTTCCTCCCCGTATTTTTTAAATATCTGGGAATCAAAAAAGGGATACTATTCAATACATTGGTCATGGTTATACTAGCAATAACTATCCTTCCATGGTATTCACCGGAGTTCATAGATCATTATAGCAATACCCTTAAGTTATGGTTTTCAAATTTCGAATTCAATGCTGGTATCTACAGCCTTGTAAAACAGCTGGGTGTACAATTTGATGCTAAACCCTGGGAACTTATAAAGATCTACGGGAAAATTACTCCAGTACTTATCATAGGCCTTGTATTAGTACTTACATTTTTACGAAAAAACCAGAATTTCGGAGCACTTCTAAACACCATGCTCATAATTCTAACAGCATATTATTTCTTTTCCGCCACGGTACATCCATGGTATCTTATCTTTTTGGTGGTTCTGGGTTTGTATTCAGATTACAGGTACCCCTTAGTATGGTCTGCTGTGGTAGTTTTAAGCTATGCCGCTTATACAAATCCGGAGTTTAGCGAGAATAAGTGGCTGTTGGCTATTGAATATTTCACGGTATTTGGATTTATGACCTATGAATTTTTCAAACTAAGGGGCTATAAATCGTTAATCTCTAAAAAGTAGGCGGTAAATGAGGTTAATTCAATATAATTTGTACATTTGACTCTCATGAAAACGAACGCACATTCATTTTTTAACTTTAGAATAGCCTCACAGGCATATTCATTTGTGCCCGTACGTCGTCGCCCGTAAGGGTGTTCTTCTATTATGGAAATAGGTGAGTCCATTTCCGCTTCAAAACTTCAGCTATATTTATTTATTACGATTAATCTAACAGGCAATGGATATTGTTATTGCGAATGAATCTCATATAAAGTACGCTCAGATCATCAGCGAAACCATCTCGGAATCTGCCAAAGTACGCGGCACCGGTATTGCTAAAAGAACACCGGAATATATCATCAAAAGACTGGTGAATGGCAATGCAGTGATAGCCCTGGAAAAGGATACTTTTGCCGGCTTTTGTTATATTGAAGTATGGGGCGATAAGAACTTCGTGGCCAATAGCGGGCTCATCGTACATCCCGATTTCCGAAATCAGGGGTTGGCTAAAAAAATAAAAAAATCCATTTTTGAGTTGTCCAGGAAAAAATTTCCGGAAGCCAAAATATTCGGGATCACCACAGGATTGGCTGTGATGAAAATGAATTATGAACTGGGATATAAACCGGTAACTTTTTCAGAATTAACAAACGATCCTGACTTTTGGAAAGGCTGCCAGACCTGTAAGAATTTCGATATCCTTACCCGCACCGAACAAAAGATGTGCTTATGTACAGGCATGCTCTATGATCCTGTACAAAATGGAAGAAAGAACCGAAAAAAAATAAACAGCAAGTCCTTTCAGCGATTAAAAAGTATCAAGGAGCAACTGTTCCTCAAAAAGAAAAAATAACAGCATGACAACGGATAAAAAACCAACAAAAAAATTAGTGCTGGCCTATAGCGGTGGCCTGGACACATCGTACTGTGCTAAATACCTCTCAAAGGAAAAAGGCTTTGAGGTACATGCGGTAAGTGTCAATACCGGGGGGTTTAGCACAGAAGAGATCCACAACATAAAAGAAAAGGCCCTGCAATTGGGGGCCCATTCATACACTTCCATAGACGCCGTAAAATCCTTTTATGACAAGGTGGTTAAATACCTCATCTTTGGAAATGTACTGCGCAATAACACCTACCCGCTAAGTGTTAGTGCCGAGCGAATTGTGCAGGCACTGGAAATTGCACTTTATGCCAAAAAAATAGGCGCGCAGGCCATTGCCCATGGAAGTACAGGCGCCGGTAATGACCAGGTGCGGTTCGATATGATCTTCCAGATCATTGCCCCGGAAATAGAGATCATTACCCCTATTCGAGATAAACAACTTTCACGAGAAACAGAGATCTCCTACTTAAAAGAAAATGGGGTAGCCTATTCCTGGGAAAAGGCAAAATATTCGATAAACAAAGGCTTGTGGGGTACCTCTGTAGGGGGAGCCGAAACCTTGACCTCCGAAAAGGCCCTGCCATCCTCGGCCTATCCTAGTCAGCTTACGGAAAAAGATCCCATTGAAGTAATCCTCAGCTTTACAAAAGGAGAATTGACCGCCATAAATGGCCAAAAAAATAAACCGGTTAATAACATCGAAAAACTACAGGAAATGGCAAGCGGTTATGCCATTGGGCGCGATATCCATGTAGGTGATACCATCATCGGTATCAAGGGCCGGGTAGGTTTTGAAGCCGCTGCTCCTTTGATCATCATTAAGGCACATCATCTTTTGGAAAAACATACGCTTACGAAATGGCAGCAATATCAAAAAGAACAGCTGGGTAATTTTTATGGAATGCTATTGCACGAAGGCAATTACCTGGATGAAGTTATGCGAAATATTGAAACCTTCCTGACCAGTACCCAAAAGAATGTTTCCGGTGAGGTTTTTGTTACGCTGCATCCTTTTCGGTTTGAACTTAATGGCATTGATTCCAAACACGATCTAATGTCGGCTTCCTTTGGCAGCTATGGGGAAATGAATAAAGGCTGGACAGCTGCAGATGCCAAAGGATTTATAAAGATCCTTTCAAATACAGGTAAAATAGCAACGCATATAAACAAACATCATGATTAACGTAGGTATCATAGGAGGCTCGGGCTATACAGGAGGGGAACTGATCCGAATACTGCTGAACCATCCCCAGGTGACTATTGATTTTGTTTTCAGTACTACCAGGGCAGGCAAGACTATTACATTGGCCCACCCTGACCTATTGGGACAAACACAATTGGAGTTTACAGGGGAAGTTAATCCCGATGTGGATGTAGTATTTCTTTGCCTGGGTCATGGAAATTCTACCAGTTTTCTAAATGGGACGCAGTTTTCAAAGGCAACCAAGATCATCGATTTAAGTAATGATTTTAGGCTGCACGCAGATGCCGGTTTTAACGAAAAACAATTTATATATGGCCTGCCCGAATTACATAAAGAGGCGATCAAAAAAGCAGATACCATTGCAAATCCGGGATGTTTTGCCACAGCAATTCAGTTAGGCCTGCTTCCTTTAGCAAAAGGAAATGGCTTGAATGACCAGGTGCATATTAACGCCGTTACAGGTAGTACAGGAGCCGGTGTAAAAACGTCAGCAACCACTCATTTTAGCTGGAGAAACAATAATGCAAGCTGGTACAAGCCCTTTACGCATCAGCATTTGAGTGAAATTGGTGAAAGCCTTGCATCCTTTGGCAATGAAGTTGGGGAATTGTTTTTTCTCCCTAACAGAGGAAACTTTACAAGGGGAATACTCGCAACAGCATACACAAAATATAAAGGCAGTGTAGAACAAGCTAAAGAACTATATGAAGATTTTTATTCGGCTGCGGCATTCACACATATATCCGATGAACCCATCCATCTGAAACAAGTTGTGAATACCAACCAGTGCCACATCCATTTGCACAAACATGATGAGGTGCTTTTGGTGACATCTGCCATTGATAATCTATTAAAAGGAGCCTCAGGGCAGGCGGTTCAAAATATGAACCTGATGTTCGATTTCGATGAAAAAGAAGGGTTGCAGTTAAAAGCAGGCGTTTATTAATAATTTTTAAACTAAAGAATACCAAAAACCATTTATACGATAGCATCATGAAAATAGCGATCATAGGAGCAGGAAATTTAGGAGTATCTATTGCCAAAGGCGTTTTGCATAGCAATGGTGCCACAACCATGTATTTGACCAAAAGGCATACGGACGATATCAAGGAATTTGAAAAATATGGGAATGTAACCGTTACCTCAGACAATAGAAAAGCCGTAAAAAATTCGGACATCCTTGTTTTTTCGGTACAGCCTGGACATTTTGCTCAGATCCTGGAAGAGGTGAAAGACTTGCTTTCCGAAAAGCATGTCGTTATCTCCACCATTACCGGGTTTAGCATTGATAGGATGGAATCTATTATTGGCAAGGATAATTATATTATCCGAAGCATGCCCAATACCGCCATTTCAGTAGGTAAATCAATGACTTGTATTTGCAGCAATGAAATAGGTGCAAAACGCATTAATTTGGCTAAAGCCATATTTAACCGGATGGGTCATTCCCTTGAAATTCCCGAGAGTCAAATGCAGGCCGCAACGGTGATCTGTGCCAGTGGTATTGCTTTTTGGATGCGGCTAATCCGGGCCACCACCCAGGGTGCTATCCAATTAGGTTTTGATGCGAAAGAAGCCCAGGAACTGGCAATGCATACCTGCAATGGAGCGGCTTCCTTATTGATAGAATCGGGCAACCATCCCGAAGAAGAAATAGACAGGGTTACCACCCCAATGGGTTGTACTATTGAAGGCCTGAATGAAATGGAACATCAGGGATTAAGCTCTTCCCTTATCCGTGGAATTGTTACCTCGTTTGAAAAAATAAACCAGATACGAAAAAGTTAAGGCATGGAACTTTTTGACGTATACCCTCTTTATGACATTACTCCCGTTTCGGCCAGGGGAAGTATCCTGACCGATGATAAAGGCCAGGATTATCTCGACCTGTATGGGGGCCATGCGGTCATTTCTATAGGCCATGGGCATCCTCATTATGTAAAGCGCATCAAGGACCAGCTAGATTGTATTGGTTTCTACAGCAATGCCATTCAAAATCCGTTGCAAAAGCAACTGGCTAAGCATTTGGGTAGGCTTTCGGGATGTGAAAGCTACCAGTTGTTTCTCTGTAATTCCGGGGCAGAAGCCAATGAGAATGCACTAAAACTGGCTTCTTTCCATACCGGGAAGTCGCGCGTAATTGCCTTTAGCAATAGCTTTCATGGAAGGACATCAGCAGCAGTTGCAACAACTGACAACCCTAAGATCAATGCCCCAATAAACAAACAACAAAAGGTTACATTTATAAATTTTGAAGATGTAAATACGTTGGAAGAGGAACTCAAAAAAGGAGATGTCTGTGCAGTGATCCTGGAAGCCATTCAGGGAGTAGGCGGACTGGATGAACCGTCTACCGTATTTTATCAAAAACTAGCCTCCTTATGCAAGAAACACGGGGTGGTGGTGATCGCTGATGAGGTGCAATCCGGTTTTGGACGAAGCGGGAAGTTCTTTGCATTTCAGCACCATAATATAGACCCAGATATAATTAGCATCGCTAAAGGAATGGC
>CALZFZ010000177.1 GCA_945786965.1 uncultured Muriicola sp.
AGGCCACTTCCTGATTAAACAAGCCCTTTTCCTTAAAGTAGGCAAAGGCATCGGCATCCAGAACCTCGGCCCATTTGTAGCTGTAATAGCCCGAAGAATAACCTCCTTGAAAAATATGTGAAAAAGAAGTACTCATGCAGGTCTCCGCAGTATCGGGTAATAATTGGGTGCCGCTAAAAGCCTCCTGTTCATAGTGCTTTACATTTTCAACATTGTTAGGATCTTTTCCATGCCAAAACATATCGAGGAATCCAAAGCTCAGTTGACGTAAGGTGGCCATACCTTCCTGGAAATTAGCCGATTCCTTAATTTTCTGAACCAGCTCCATGGGTATGAGTTCCCCGGTTTCAAAATGTGTAGCGAACAGTTCCAAAGCCTCTTTTTCGTAACACCAGTTCTCCATGATCTGACTTGGCAATTCAACAAAATCCCAGTAAACCGAAGTTCCAGAAAGACTTGGGTATGTAGTATTGGCAAGCATTCCGTGTAAGGCATGCCCAAATTCATGGAACAGTGTGGTAACTTCATTAAAGGTCAATAATGAAGGTTTGCTTTCGGTTGGTTTGGTAAAGTTGCATACGATCGAAATATGAGGCCGTTCATTGATCGCCTGTTTTTTATACTGGGGTTTGTAGGAGGTCATCCATGCGCCACCTCGTTTGCCAGCCCTCGGATGAAAATCAGCATAGAAGAGCGCAACAAAATTTTGATTGGTATCGAGAACATGATAGGTCTTTACTTCTTCATGATAGGTTTCTACATCGAATACCTCAATAAAACGTAGGCCGAACAATTTTTCGGCTACTTTGAAAACGCCGGCAATTACATTTTCTAATTTAAAAAAAGGCTTTAATTTTTCATCATCCAGGTTAAAGCGTTGTTGTTTCAATTTTTCTGAATAATAGGCACTGTCCCATTTTTGAAAGTCCGTAATGCCGTCAAGTTTTTTTGCAAACTCCTTTAATTCCCCAAATTCAATTTCTGCTGCCGGTTTTGCTTTTTCAAGCAATTCCTTAAGAAATGAATATACTTTTTCAGGGGTTTCGGCCATACGTTCCTCTAATACAAAATGCGCATGTGTTTGGTACCCAAGTAATGTGGCCCGTTCATATCGTAGTTTGGCTATTTTAAGAACATTTTGCTGATTGTCCAGGGAATCTTCATGAAAACCCTTGCTGCCGAAAGCCAAGGCCAATTTTTTTCTCAAGTTCCGGTCTTTGGCATATTTCATAAAAGGAATATAACTTGGATAGTCCAGTGTAATAAGCCAGCCCTTTTTACCTTTGGCTGCAGCCAATTGCGCCGCGGCTTCTTTTGCCCCATCTGGTAAACCTTCAACCTCTTTTTCAGATACAAGGAGCATTTCAAATCGGTTGGTTTCTGCAAGGACATTTTCGCCGAAAGTCAGTTTCAATTTAGACAGTTCTGCATCTATCTCACGTAGTCGTTTCTTTTGAGTATCGTTCAGGTTGGCCCCGTTCCTACTGAAATTTTTATATTTTTTATCTAACAGGGTCCATTGTTCTGTGGATAAGTTGAGTTCGTCCTTCAACTCATAAACGGCCTTCACTTTTGCAAATAAAGCTTCGTTCAGAATGATATCATTACCAAATTCGGTGAGCAAAGGGGATATTTCCTGAGCTATTTGCTGTATTTCTTCGTTGGTTTCGGCCGAGTTGAGATTAAAAAACAGACTCGATAACCTATCGAGTTGTTCTCCGGCAAATTCCAGCGCCTCCAGGGTATTTTCAAATGTTGGTGCTTCTTGTACCTTGGTTATAGCATCAATTTCAGCCCGGGCATCTTTCATAGCCTTTAAAAAGGCCGGTTTAAAATGATTGTTTTTTATATCATTAAAAGGTGCTTTATCAAAAGGTTTCAATAAAGGATTCTTCATAGAAATATGACATTTATAAAATTAGTAGTTGAAATTTTGAAGGTTTGTAAAGGCTGTGTATGGGCTACTTGTTTTTATTTTTTACTTCCTGGGCACCCTTAATAACTTTTTCTTTAAGACCTTCCTTGTAGAACACGATTTTGTCTAAAACGCACTTGTCCTGACTTCCTATGATCTGGGCGGCCAAAATTCCGGCATTTTTTGCACCGTTAAGCGCAACTGTTGCAACAGGAACCCCTGCAGGCATTTGCAATATAGAAAGCACTGAATCCCACCCATCTATTGAATTACTGCTTTTAACTGGAACGCCGATAACGGGTAAAGGGGAAAGCGATGCAAGCATTCCCGGAAGATGGGCGGCGCCACCTGCTCCTGCTATTATTACAGAATACCCCTGGGTATGCGCAGTTTTGCCAAACTCGAATAGCTTTTCGGGAGTTCTGTGGGCCGAAATGATATCGACCATGACAGGAATGTCAAATCCCTTTAATACTTCAACGGCTTCCTGCATTACCGGAAGATCGCTGGTGCTTCCCATGACAACGGCTACTTTACTCATACTTTTTATTTACTGATTACCTTTATGGTTTGTTTTACTTGCTGGGCAATATCCCTGGCCTTGACCATATCCTGATTCACGATGGTTACATGGCCCATTTTACGAAAAGGACGTGTTATTTTCTTTCCATAAATATGGGGCGTAACCCCTTTTAATTTTAAAATATCTTCGATGTGTTCATAATGAACATCGCCCTCAAATCCTTCTGCCCCCACCAAATTTACCATAATACCTGCTACCTTACTTTCTGTATTCCCCAATGGGAGGCCAAGAATACAACGTAAATGTTGTTCGAACTGGTTGGTATAACTTGCTTCTATGCTATAATGCCCGCTATTATGGGGTCTGGGCGCCACTTCATTTACAAGGACCTCATCTTCAGGCGTTTGGAACATTTCTACGGCCAATAGGCCTACATGATCTAGGGCCTCTGAGACCTTCAACGCAATTTTCTGCGCTTTCTGCGCTACTTTGGGGTCTATCCTTGCCGGGCAAAGTACATATTCTACCTGATTAGCTTCCGGATGGAATTCCATTTCCACCACCGGATAGGACGTTACTTCGCCTTCCGTATTTCTGGCTACGATAACCGCTAATTCTGTTTTAAAGGGAATAAGATCCTCTGCCAGGCACTCAACATTGGATAGTCCATCAAGGTCTTGCAGTCTTCGTATGATTTTAACCCCTTGCCCATCGTACCCGTATTGAGCACTTTTCCAGACAAGGGGAAGTTTTATTCCGCCATGAGCGATGCTTTCCTTGATCTCACTGGTATAGGCAAAGCGTGAAAAGGAAGCTGTTGGGATATCGTGGTCTACGTAAAATAATTTTTGGGTTACCTTATTTTGGATGATGCGAAGTTCTTTGGGAGTGGGTAATACCTTAACACCTTCCTGCTGTAATTTCTCCAGGGCATCGATGTTTACATTCTCAATTTCAATCGTTAAAACATCCACATCTTTTCCAAAATCATAGACGGTATTAAAATCGAGTAGAT
>CALZFZ010000178.1 GCA_945786965.1 uncultured Muriicola sp.
CGAAATATTGATGTTCCCATAATGATAAGTGGCACCATAACCGATGCTTCGGGACGCACCTTATCCGGCCAAACGGCAGAGTCTTTTTTGATTTCCGTTTCTCACATTCCTTTCCTGTCTGTTGGGTTTAATTGTGCATTAGGGGCCAACCAGTTGGTGCCCCACCTCGAAGTGTTATCTGCTAAAACAGAGTATGCTGTATCGGCACATCCCAATGCGGGTTTACCCAATGCCTTTGGGGAATACGATCAGACCCCGGAAGAGATGGCGGGTCAGATCAAAGAGTATTTGGACAAAGAACTGGTCAACATTGTTGGTGGTTGTTGTGGTTCTACCCCCGCCCATATTGAAGCCATTGCAAAGCTGGTTAAACAGTACAAACCTAGAAAATGCCTTCTTCCTGTGTAAAGGAGCTTAATAAGTAATGACAAAGAACAATTCGCATATTGCTGCCACTGAGAACTTGCCAAAAGGGCAGGCAGATCAGCCAAATCCGCCCAAGTATTTAAAATTGGCCGGATTAGAACCATTGATTGTTACTCCAGAAAGTAATTTTGTGAATATTGGGGAACGCACCAATGTGGCAGGGTCACGTAAATTCCTTCGATTGATCAAAGAAGGGAAATTCAATGATGCCGTTGAAATTGCCAGACACCAGGTAGAAGGAGGTGCACAGATCATTGATGTGAATATGGATGATGGGCTCATAGATGGAAAAGAAGCCATGGTGAAGTACCTTAATCTCATATTAGCTGAACCCGATATTGCCCGAGTCCCTATCATGATTGATAGCTCTAAATGGGAGATCATTGAAGCGGGGCTGCAGGTAGCACAGGGGAAATGCGTGGTTAATTCAATTAGTCTCAAGGAAGGGGAGGCAGAATTTATAAGACAGGCTAAATTAATTCGACGCTATGGTGCAGCAGTCATCATCATGGCATTCGATGAGAAAGGTCAGGCAGACAATTACGAGCGCAGAATAGAGATAGCACGAAGATCGTATGACCTTCTGGTAAACCAAGTACATTTTCCTCCTGAGGATATTATTTTTGATCTCAACGTATTCCCGGTAGCCACAGGTATGGAAGAACATAAGCGAAATGCGGTCGACTTTATTGAAGCTACCAAATGGGTGCGAAACAACCTGCCTTATTGTAGTGTAAGTGGGGGAGTTAGCAATGTTTCTTTTAGTTTTCGTGGTAACGATACGGTACGTGAGGCTATGCATTCGGTATTCCTATACCATGCCATTCAAGCCGGTATGAATATGGGAATCGTAAACCCTGCCCTATTAGAAGTCTACGATGATATTCCGAAGGATCTGTTGGAACACGTTGAGGATGTTATCTTAAACAGGCGTGAAGACGCCACTGAGCGTCTATTAGATTTTGCCCAGTCGGTTGTAGGTAAAGCCAGAGAAAGCAAAGCAGATCTATCGTGGCGCACAGCGCCCTTGCAGGAACGAATTACAAGGGCATTGGTAAAGGGGATCGATCAATATATTGTGGCCGATGTTGAAGAGGCCCGCAAAGCTTCGACAAAACCCATCGAAGTAATCGAAGACAATTTAATGACTGGCATGAATGTGGTGGGTGATCTGTTTGGAAGCGGAAAAATGTTCCTGCCGCAAGTTGTAAAATCGGCACGGGTTATGAAAAAAGCGGTTGCCTATTTAACACCATTTATTGAGGCTTCCAAAGATGCTTCATCCCAAGGGGCTGCAGGGAAAATCCTGATGGCGACCGTTAAAGGCGATGTGCACGATATTGGAAAGAATATAGTGAGTGTGGTGCTCGCTTGTAATAATTATGAGATCGTAGATTTAGGGGTAATGGTACCCCCGGAAAAGATCATTCAACGCGCTGTGGAAGAGAAGGTAGATATTATTGGCCTGAGCGGGCTCATTACTCCCTCCCTGGATGAAATGGTATTCCTGGCCAAGGAAATGGAACGCCAAAACTTTAAAGTGCCTTTATTAATTGGTGGTGCAACAACAAGTAAAGCGCATACGGCTGTAAAAATAGATCCCCAGTACAGTTCTGCAGTAGTGCACGTAAATGATGCATCAAGGGCGGTCACAGTAGTGGGCGACCTATTGCAAAAAGAACGCTCAAAGGAATATAAAAAGCAGCTTAAAATAGATTACGGATCTTTCCGTGAGAAATTCCTGGATCGCGGCAAGCAGAAAGAATACATTTCTCTGGAAGCGGCAAGAAAAAATAAATTTAAAATTTCCTGGAAGGCGTCTGAAATTTCAGTTCCCAACAAATTGGGCATTCGGACTTTGGAATCATTGGATCTGGATAGATTACTGCCTTATATTGACTGGACTCCCTTTTTCCGAAGCTGGGACCTTCATGGGAAATATCCCGCGATCCTGACTGATAGTAAGGTTGGTGCCCATGCAACCGAATTGTTTCAAGATGCCCAGAAAATGTTGCAGGAAGTTGTAGCAAATAAATTACTGAAGGCAAAAGCCATTTTCGGCCTCTTTCCTGCAAATATGGTATCAGATGATGATATTGAAGTAATAGATGAAGCTTCCAAAAAGAAATTCGTTTTTCATACGCTGAGGCAGCAATTACGTAAAAAAGAAGGGGTTCCTCATTTTGCACTGGCCGATTTCATCGCACCAAAGTCGTCCGGGATACAGGACTTTTTGGGGTGTTTTTGTGTAACGGCAGGGTTTGGTACACAAGAGTTGGCAACTCGGTATGAAAAATCCCTGGACGATTATAGTGCAATTATGATCAAAGCCCTTTCAGATCGCCTGGCAGAAGCTTTTGCAGAATATTTACACAAAGAGGTCCGGACAGATTACTGGGGGTATGCCTCTGAGGAGCAATTAACCAGTGAAGAAATTATTCAGGAAGCGTATAAAGGTATTAGACCAGCCCCGGGGTATCCTGCCTGCCCTGATCATTTGGAAAAAAATACTATCTGGGATCTTTTGGAAGTAGAAAAAAGGATAGGCGTACAACTTACGGAGAGTTTAGCCATGTGGCCAGCTGCCAGTGTCAGCGGATATTATTTTGCACACCCGCAAGCCCGCTATTTTGGGTTGGGAAAAATAACTAAAGATCAATTGGCAGACTATGCAAATCGAAAAGGTATTTCTTTGGAAGTAGCACAGAAATGGCTGGCACCAAATTTAGTTGATGTATAACGTTTGGTTTAGCGAGAAAAGAACTAATTAATGAAAGTAACCGAACATATAAAAAATGCAAAAGGGGAAACACTTTTCTCCTTTGAGATTATTCCACCGGTAAAGGGGCATAATATTCAGGAATTATATGACAATATAGACCCCCTGATGGAATTTAATCCGCCTTTTATAGATGTTACTACTTCCAGAGAGGAGTATGTGTATATAGACCGGGATGGATTGTTTGACAAAAAATTAACCCGGATGCGCCCGGGAACGGTTGGCATTTGTGCTTCCATAAAACACAAGTACAATGTAGATACCGTTCCGCATGTTCTATGTGGAGGATTTACCAGGGAAGAAACCGAATATTTATTGGTAGACTGTCAATACCTCGGCATCGATAATATAATGGCTTTGAGAGGCGATGCTATGAAAGAAGAGAAGTATTTTGAGCCAACAATAGGAGGACATGTATATGCCTCAGAGTTGGTAGTTCAGATCCATAACCTTAATTCAGGACAATACTTACATGAAGTAATAGAAACGGAAAACTGTGCTGATTTCTGTATTGGGGTAGCCGGTTATCCGGAAAAGCACATGGAAGCCCCCTCCTTACAATCCGACTTAAAATGGTTGAAAAATAAAGTAGACCTGGGGGCCGATTATATTGTAACGCAAATGTTCTTCGACAATCAAAAGTTCTTTGATTTTGTTGCTGCGGCACGTAAAATAGGGATTACAGTTCCTATTATTCCGGGTATCAAACCAATTGCAGTTAAAAGGCATTTACAATTGCTCCCACAGGTTTTTCGGATAGACTTGCCTCAGGATCTTATTGATGCTGTAGAAAAATGTAAGAATAACAAGGAGGTCCGCCAAGTGGGTATTGAATGGGCCATAGCCCAGTCAAAAGAATTAAAAGCCTCAGGTGTTCCTGTCTTACATTATTATTCCATGGGAAAATCAGATAATATCTGGGCTATTGCCAGGGACGTTTTTTAATTAGACTAGCCAAGGATCTGGGCAAACATCGGGCCCACCATCGGAATTATTTCTATTTTTACACCCCATGAATATCAGAAGTCTTATAGCCTGCCTACTTTGTTGTATGTGCAGTTTAGCGCAAGAGGCAGATGCTCCAAAAAAGTGGACAATAGACTTGAGTCCATATTATGGATCCATCTTGTTACACAATACGGATATTTCCCATTTGATTAATGAGCACCCTGCTGGGTTTATCCTGGGTTTCAATAAAAAAACCTATGGATATGAAGCATGGGAAGCAGATTATAACTATCCTGATACTGGTTTCTCCCTGGTGTATCAGGACATGAAAACCACTACCCTGGGCCATAACCTTGGGTTGTATGCGCACTACAATTTTTACTTATTTAAAAGACGTATGCAGTTTCGGATTGGCCAGGGCGTTGCATACAATTCCAATCCGTATGACAAGGAGGAAAATTTCAGGAACAACGCCTACGGTTCTCATTTTATGAGTTCTACGTATTTAATGCTCAATTACCATAAGGAAAATATTGTCAGGGGCCTTGGTTTTAAAGCAGGGATTTCATTGGTTCATTATTCCAATGCCAATGTAAAAGCTCCAAATACATCGACCAATACCTTTGCCTTCAATGCTGGCCTGGTGTACGATTTGGACGGGGGTGAGGAGATCTCCTATTTAAAAAAGGAAGACCAAGAGAAAATCACAGAACCCATAAGATATAACCTGGTTTTTAGGAGTGGGATCAATGAAAGCGATGTCATCAATTCGGGGCAGTTTCCCTTTTATATATTTTCGGCTTATGCAGATAAAAGGATTAGCCGGCGTAATGCGTTGCAATTAGGAACCGATGTTTATTTTTCTAATTTTTTAAAAGAATTGATTCGATTCCAGGCCATTGCTTTTCCAGAATTGAATGTGGACCAAAATGAGGATTACAAACGCGTAGGGATCTTTTTGGGACATGAGTTATTTATCAATGAAATTAGCATCATTACCCAGTTAGGGTACTATGTATATTATCCTTTCGATTTTGAAGGACAGGTCTATAACCGGATAGGATTAAAGCGGTATTTTGGCAAGCAATGGTTTGGGGCTATCACCTTAAAATCACATGCAGCCAAAGCTGAAGCCGTTGAATTTGGGGTAGGAATACGATTTTAAAAAGGAATATAAGAAAGCATATTTGAATGAACGCAATAAAGAAAATCAGTCTTATAGGATTACTCGCTTGTGTGGCTTTTGGATGCAATGGTGAAAATGCTCCTGATTGCTTTCAAAATGCAGGCGAGCTTGTAACCCAGGAAATTTCGGTACCTGCTTTTGATAAGATCACGGTTTTCGAAAACATACAGCTCATACTAAAACAAGGTCCGGTCCAGGAAGTAGTAATTGAAACAGGTGAATTTTTGGTGGATGAGGTAATTGCAGAAGTAATTGCGGATCGGTTGGTTTTGAGGAATACAAATAATTGCAATCTCTTTCGTAAATATGGAATTACAAAGCTCTACGTTACTTCGCCAAATATTATGGAAGTTCGGAGCAGTACGGGTTTGCCCATAGTGAGTGACGGCGTGCTGGGATTCCCTGAGATCTCACTGATCTCTGAAAGTTTTAGCGATCCTGAGACCGTAACCACCGATGGCGCTTTTGAGCTTCAGGTAGCATCACAAACGGTACGAATAGTTGCCAATGGCATAGCCTTTTTCCAACTAAGTGGTACTGCAGAAAATTTCACTGCCTCAATATTTGCTGGCGACTCAAGGGTGGAAGCACAAGAACTTATGGCTCAAAATGTGGTTGTAAGCCACAGGGGAAGCAATGACATCCTGGTGAATCCGCAACAAAGTCTGAACGGGGTGATCCGTGGTACCGGGGATGTGGTTAGTTTTAATAGACCTGATTCCGTGGAAGTAGAAGTGCTCTACAGGGGACAGTTGATCTTTAAGGATTAAACATGCAACGGCTGTTACACTATTTTAGGAGGGTATTTGGTTCAGAAAAGGCTCCTGAAGTGCTTTATACCGATAAGGGTCTCGAACAAGCCGATTTCTTATTGCATCAACTTGTACATCAAAAGAGAATTCCGGGCTTGGCTATCACCGTTTTAAAAAAGGGAGATGTTCTTTTTCAAAAAGGATACGGCTATGCGGATCTTGACACAAAAACCCTGGTATATCCCGAAAAGACTTTATTTAGGTCGGCCAGTGCATCCAAACCTATTGCTGCGACTGCCCTGGCGAAAATGGTATCGGAGGGAACCATAGATTTGGATGCTTCATTTTATAAGTATGTACCCTATTTTCCTAAAAAGGAATTCGATTTTACAATCAGGCAGCTGGCCGCCCACACTGCCGGGATCAGAGGGTATAAGGGGAAGGAATATGCTTTAAATAAACCCTTGACTATCCAAGAAAGCATAGATATTTTTAAAAATGATCCTTTATTATTTGCTCCCGGGTCCGGGTATCATTACAACAGTTTTGATTGGGTATTAGTATCGTTGGCCATGCAGGAGGCTGGCGGTATTTCGTTTGCAGATTATGTTGAAAAGGAAGTATTAGAACCTTTAAGTATGATAAATACTCTTCCAGAAGAGCCCGGAATAACATTCCCCAACCAGGCCACATTTTATACAAGACGAAAAAGCGGATTTAAGAAGGCGACCCCGGTAGACAACCGGTTCAAACTGGCTGGCGGCGGATATCTATCCACATCATCGGACCTCGTTAAATTAGGTCAGGCCTGTCTGGAACATAAAATAGTGGGGCAAGAAGTAATTGCCCAGTTCCTAACAACACAAATCGTAGATGGAAAACCAACCTACTACGGCCTGGGTTGGCAGGTAAGTCAGGACAACATAGGAAGGCATTATTATGGCCATGTAGGCAATTGTGTAGGCGGCTACAGCAATTTCTTTGTCTATCCGGAACACGAACTGGTCATTGCTCTTTTGATTAATTGTACCGATCCCAAAGTCCAGCTCAATTTGGATAATGATGTCTATCCATTACTCTTTTCCGGGAAACCATTGGGTTAGATACCTTTCCATTTGTATTAGGATTTTAATGTAATTAGCTTGAATTCAGGTGTGCATGACATATGTCATAGAATTTTCAACCTTACCTGGCGAAATTTGGGCTGTTAACACTAAATCTAAGCGCATGACAGAAAAAAAAGTCGATAAAAGTTCATGGGCCATTGGAGGTATGACAATAATTGGGGTAGGAGTTGGTTTCATATTTTTACAAACAGCGCCCCTTGTTTTTGTAGCATGTATATTAATAGGGGTAGGTCTTGGATTAGTACTTGCTGCCATAATCTCCAGGAAAAACTAAATATTCCTTTAAGCCTTATTCGCATATCACTATGTTATTGTTCTTAAAAAGAATCAGACGGGAAATTCTGGAGGAAAATAGAATTGGTAAGTACCTTCTTTATGCCATCGGTGAGATTTGCCTGGTGGTTATTGGTATCCTGATTGCTCTTCAGATCAACAATTGGAACAACGGACGGCTTCAAAATGAGGCGGCTGTAAAATCCTATGAAAATATTAAACGTCAGGTAAAGGACGATCAAAAGGAATTGAATGAAGTAAAAGGTTTTAATACCTATTTCTCTAAAGCCTATGAATATGCCCATAGGATTATTATGGAACAGGATAAAAATAAGGTAGATTCACTGGCCCTAATTGCCATGGGTCTGTCACAATATTCAGATTTCCATCGAAGTGGCACCATTTATGAAACCCTGGTAAACAGTGGGGATCTGAAACTCCTCAAAAACGATTCTATCACCAGTGCATTGCAACAACTGGAAACTACCTATATCTTCATCAATAAACTGGAAGACATGCATTGGGAACTCATTATCAATGAATTGTCGCCAGAACTAAGGGGGGTCATTAATTATGCAACACGGGAGGTGATCAGACCTGAAAAACTCTACGCTGTGGAAATGCAAAATATTTTTTACGAGATCATAGGACTTACAAAAATAAAGGAATCCGTGTACGAGCAGGCTTTGGGAGAAATCGCTGGGATAATTGCTCTCATAGACGAGGAACTTGCCCCCAAATAGTTAAGTTCTCTTTTTTTTGGTGACTTCTGCCGAAAATTCATTTAATATCAGTTTTCTAGCATATTAAAAAAGCTTACTAAAAATTATTCTGGTATGGCTGATTTACTGATTGGTGATTGAATAAATGATGAAAATTATTGATAATAATTTTGTAACAATTGCACTATATTTGATACTAATTCAGAAATTGAATCTCAATTAAATTAAAATCAGATGAAAACACTAAGATGGATCACAGCCATAGTTCTGATGGCTACTACAATGATTTCCAGTGCTCAAACAGCAGACGAAATATTGGATAATTATTTTGAAAATATAGGAGGCAAAGAAAAATTAAAAAGCCTTGAGGGTATTAAAATGATGGCAAAGGTTAACCAGCAAGGTATGGAGATCCCGCTCGAGATCATACAACTTAAGGACGGACGCCAGATGAGCATTATAACCTTCCAGGGAAAACAGATCAAACAAGGAGTTTATGATGGTGAAACACTTTGGAGCCACAACTTTATGACCATGAAGGCAGAGAAAAGTGAAGCAGAAGCGACTGAGAACTTTAAACTCAATACAAATGATTTTCCAGATTCTTTTATAGATTATAAGGAGAAGGGATATACCGTTGAACTTATGGAGAATGAAATTATTGATGGAACCGAAACATTCAAAATTAAGTTGGTACGAGAGCCCTTAACGGTAGATGGCAATAAGGAAGAGGATGTTAGTTATTACTTTTTTGATATGGATAACTTTGTTCCCATTGCCGTGCAATCCGAAATAAAATCTGGTCAGGCTAAAGGGATGACACAGGAAATTACTATGAGCGATTATCAGGAAGTAGACGGTATCTATTTTGCTTTTGCAATGACCCAAGGGATAAAAGACGGTCCGTCTAACCCAATGACAATTGAAAGCATTGAACTAAACCCTACTATAGAGGACGGGTTCTTTACCTTTCCAAAGGAAATAATTGAGGAAGAAAAAAATTAATTTCACATAACGTATAGACCCTTTTTTAAAGGGTCTTTTTTATAAATCAACCAGTAGCAATGAAACGCATATTTTTCACATTCGTTTCTGTGGCATTTTTTCTACCAATTACGGGAGAAGCACAGAGCACCAAAACAATTAAGGGGAAAGAATTATTTGGAGATATAACCGCGAGGCATATTGGCCCAGCCCTTATGAGCGGAAGGATAAATGACATGGAAGTCCATCCAACCAACAACCGTATTATTTATGCAGGCGCAGCCGGAGGAGGCGTATGGAAATCCAATGATGCAGGAACTACATTTAACCCCATATTTGATGACTACTGTCAATCCATAGGGGCTATTGCGCTAGATCCGAATGATCCCGATAACACAATTTATGTAGGTACCGGGGAAACCTGGACCAGAAACAGTGTAACGATAGGTGATGGACTCTATAAATCAACCGATGGAGGAAGTAACTGGACAAAATTAGGACTTGATAAATCAGAACGCATCGCTAATATTATTGTAAATCCAAAAAACTCCCAGGAGATCTATGTCGGTGTATTGGGAGCACTTTGGGGTGATAGTACGGAACGGGGTGTTTATAAATCTTCAGACGGCGGTACGAGTTGGGAGAAGTTACTCTATGTTGATCAGATTACAGGATGTGCCGATTTGGCAATGGACCCTATGGATCCCAATACACTCTATGCCTCTATGTGGGAATTTCGGCGAACAGGATGGTCATTCTCATCAGGGGGTAGTAACAGTGCCCTTTACAAATCTACCGATGGGGGTGCTACCTGGAATAAGATACATAGTGGATTCCCAGAAGGGGATTTAGGCCGCTTGGCAATTGCTGTTGCCCCTTCGAATCCCAAAGTTTTATACACAGTTATTGAAGCGGAAAAAGATGAACGTAAAGGACTCTATCGTAGCGATGATGGCGGGCAGAGCTGGAATCAGCTCAACAATGATTTTGGGATTACCGTGAGGCCTTTTTATTTCTCACGTATCGTAGTGGACCCGCGAGATGAAAATGTTGTAGTAAAAGGGGGGCTTAGTGGCTCAATTTCGAGGGATGGAGGGAAGACCTTTAGGAATCTTGGAAATATGCATAGTGACATCCACGATATAGCATTTAGTATTACTGACTCCGATGTAATGTATGTAGGTACCGATGGCGGAGTATACCGCAGCTGGAATGGAGGAACGACTATGGAAATCGTCGAAAATCTGCCCTTATCTCAATTCTACCATATTAGTGTGGACGATGCTGAACCTTATAATGTATATGGTGGTTTGCAGGATAATGGATCTTGGTACGGTCCTTCTTCCTCTCCTGGGGGCGTCAATGCACGGGACTGGAATTCTGTGGGTGCCGGTGATGGATTCCGCGTTTTAAAGCACCCCACTAAGAACATTATCTATTCAGAGATGCAGGGGGCTGAAAATGTCTGGCGTATTGATGTAGACCGAAAACTCACAAAAACCATTCAACCTCAACCCACCAAAGGGATCCCTAAATTAAGGTTTAACTGGAACCCTCCTATGGCTGTAAGCAACCATCAACCAGATCGCTTTTATATGGGAAGTCAGTTCCTGCACAGGTCTGAAGATATGGGTGATACCTGGGAAATTATCTCCCCGGATCTATCAACGAACGATGTAGCTAAACAGAATCAGGAAGATTCCGGAGGATTATCCAAGGATAATTCAGGAGCAGAAAATCATACGACCATATTTACCATTGCAGAGTCAACCCTTGATGAGAAAGTCATCTGGGTAGGGACCGATGATGGCAACGTACAGGTAACCAAGGATGGTGGAAAAAGCTGGACCAATACAGTTGATAACATCATAGGATTACCAAAAAATACGTGGTGCTACCATATTGAGGCCAGCGTTTTTGACAAAGGAACAGCCTATGCTGTATTTGATGGCCATACCATGAACGATATGACTCCTTATGCTTTCAAAACGACCGATTATGGGCAAACATGGACCAACATTATTACCGATGAGGTAGATAGTTTTGTACGTAATATCCAGGAAGATTATGAAAATCCAAACCTACTGTTCCTCGGAACGGAGTTTGGGCTCTACATCACTATGGATGGGGGTCTGTCCTGGAGCAAATTCACAAATAATATGCCCGCTGTAGCCGTACATTTTATAGACCTCCAGAAAGCTACCAACGATCTGGTTTTGGGAACGCATGGCAGGGGTGTGATCATCATTGATGATATATCTCCATTGAGGGAGATCAATGAAGAAATATTAGACAAAACATTACATTTCTTTAAGAATAAGCCTACAGTTATCAATGAAGAAAGTTCATTCTCCGGAAATTTTGGAGCCGAAACACAATTCGTTGGGGGTAACAAAACAACCGATGTCCAAATAAAATATTATCTGAAAAAACGACATACTTTTGGTAAAATGACCATGGAGATCCAGGATATGGAAGGAAATACTATTGTGGAGTTGGGCCCTGGGAAATCTAAAGGAATTAATATTGTAAACTGGGGTTATACACGCAAATTACCGAAGGTAGCCAAAGGCAAGACCTTTAGCTTTGGGGGCTTTACTTCGCCACAGGTGCCTGCTGGCGCATATAAGGTTGTGATTACCAAGGGTAAGGAAACCTTTGAACATACCTTTGACCTGGTGTACGATAAAGACTCGCCTTTAACTCCTGAAGACCGAAAAACGAAGAACGAGTTAACTATGCAGTTATATAACATGACACAGGAACTGGCCTATTTGGTATATGAAGTAGATGAGTTGATTTCGAGAACTGAAGCCGACAAAAATGCCAAGATGACTGCAAAACTCAACGGGCTAAAAGAAACGCTCGTTATCACCACTGGAGATAACTATGTGGGATCTGCAGAGCCCCAGCTACGTGAAAAAATGGCCGATCTGTATAGCAAAGTGGCAAGCAGCTATGATAAGCCTTCTGCCGCCGACATGGACAATTTAAACTTAATCTTAGAGCGTTTTACAAAGGCTAAGGAAGATTTTGCTAAACTCAAAAAGAAGATCAAGAACATAGAGCAAATGGAGCTTAAGAACTTTGAGGAGTTTTTGGAAACTAAATAATGGATAATCCAAGTACAATTATAACCACCGCCATTTAGCGGTGGTTTTTATTTTTAGTACTATGTACTTTCTTTAGGGATGATATAATGATATTCTCCCAAAAAGATTAAACGATTGGTAACATATAATTCAAATTGCGACTAATACTTCAAACACACTAATCATGAAAAATACAAAGTACATTCCCTATGGGTTTATTTTGGGATTAATAATTGGATTAATCTATGGCGCTTCTACCAATAATATGGCCATGGGTGTTTCTATGGGGATAGGTATAGGCCTTATTATTGGTGTGGTTGCGGGATTCCTTGTCGATGAGCAAAAAAAATAGAATTCAATACGTATTTTCGATACCATCTTATCGAAATTATTGTAATTGATGAACCAACATTTCTTCTTAAAAAGTTGGATATGGAAGTCTAACAACCAACGTCTTCACGTCGTGCGGATTTAATAACACTAAATTCATTAAATTTAGTCCTTGAAAAATATGAATTTATCATTTGACACCGGAATGAGTTAATCCGTTTAAATCAAATCTTGCATTGGCTTGAGAAGGTATGGAATGATTTCAACACTTTAAAAACTAAAACCAGAAAATAATGATCAGATATTTTACAACACTATTATTGGTAGCAATGATCATATCTTGTAAAACCAAAACAGAACCTGTCACAGAAACAGTAGAAGAAACTGACGAATGGATCGTCTTGTTCGATGGTGTCACCACCGAAGGTTGGCGGGCCTATAACGGCGAAACGTTACCTCCTGGCTGGATCGCCAAAGACGGGGAACTTACTTTTGATACCCAATTGGGAATGGAACAGGATTATACTGGCGGTAAGGACATTATTTATAGCAAGGAAGAGTTCGATAATTTTGAATTGTACGTAGAATGGAAACTACCGGAAGGGGGGAATAGTGGAATTTTTTATCACCTCAAAGAAGGATTTGACAGTCCACCTATTGTAGCTCCGGAATACCAGCTCATAGACGATGAAAATTACGCTAAGATCCATGATCTTACAGACTATAATCTTAGCCTGGGGTATACTGAAAACCCAGCAGAACTCAAGCCATTGCAAAGGACAGCCTCCGACTATGCCATGCATGCTGCAGATCCAAATGAAAAAATTCTAAACCCGGTGGGCGAGTGGAATTCTACCCGAATAATATTTACACCGGAACGTGTGGAACACTGGCTGAACGAAAAAAAAGTACTGACTTTTGTGCCCTGGTCTGAGGACTGGAATGAAAGAAAGAATTCCGATAAATGGAAAAATTCACCAGACTATGGTACTTTTAAAAAGGGCTATATCGGATTTCAGGATCATTCGAGCCCTATCTGGTTCAGAAACATAAAAATCAAGAAACTATAACCACCATGAAAAGAAGAGATTTTATAAAAAATACAGCAGCATTGACATCCGTATCTATTTTGCCATCCTCGGTTTGGGCATTGGCAAAAGACGGTCGTTTACGAACCGCTCATATTGGAGTTGGCGGCATGGGAGCCGAAGACCTCAAATCGATCTCATCTCATCAAATGGTCGATGTAGTAGCCCTTTGTGATGTAGATTCCAATAACCTGGCGGCAGCCCAGCAATTGCATCCCAATGCCAAAACATATGCCGATTACAGACTGCTTTTTAAAGAAATGGCTAATGAAATAGATGCGGTGATCGTTTCAACCCCTGATCATACCCATGCACCTGCCTCTATGATGGCTATGGAAATGAACAAACCGGTTTATTGCCAGAAACCGCTTACTCACCATGTTTCGGAAGCACGGGCTATGCGTAAAATGGCAGAAGAAAAAAACCTGATCACCCAAATGGGGATACAGGTACACTCTTTTTATGATTATAAACTGGCAACTATATTAATACAATCCGGGATCATTGGGAAAGTATCCACGGTGCGTGCATGGTCTCCAAAAAATTGGGGATACGATGGACCTTTACCCGTAGGGGCAGATCCGGTACCGGCAACCCTGGATTGGAACCTTTGGCTAGGAACTGCAGCAGAAAGGCCCTATAAAAATCAGGTATACCATCCCGCAAACTGGAGGAAACTGGTAGACTATGGGTGCGGTACTTTGGGGGATATGGGGGTTCATATATTTGATACACCCTACAATGCACTTCAACTAGATGTTCCCTTTACAGTTAAGAATAGTTGCCGAAAGCCCAACGGGTTTGGATTCCCGGAAAACAATACAGTAACCTATGAATTTCCTGGCACTCCCTATACAGCAGAAACCTTAAAATGGGTATGGTACGATGGTAAAGGGGCTCCAACGATGCATCGGGATCTAAAATTACCAAATAAGGAGAAATTGCCGCTTCAAGGAGCCATGTTTATAGGCGAAAAAGGGAAATTGTTGTTACCACATTTTATGGAACTCCCGCGGTTAATTGTGGATGGGGAATACAAAGAAATAGATATATCACAGTACGATACTAAAGGGGAAATGGGAGAACCCATACGGGATTATGCAACGGAAGGGGATAAGCACTACCACCAGTTTGTTGATGCCTGTTTGGGTAAGGATACCTGCAGTGCACCCTTTTCATATTCGGCCCGACTTACGGAGACCATACTTTTAGGGGTCATAGCAGGGCGTTTTCCAAATAAGAAGCTCCATTGGGATAATGAGACAGCACAATTTGAGGAAGCGAAGGCCAATGAATTTTTGGCAGGGACCTATAGAAAATTTTAGAACAGATTGGGATATATAGCAAAGGGATATTTTCATAGATGTATGCCATATTAATCTATAAGGGCAATATAAATTGCGGTCTCGTTAGATTAAAAACATGTAATTGCAATACGATGTGGACCCACTTAAAGACATTATAATTCAAATTGAGTTGCATTCCGTTGATGGAATACAAAAGTGTTTTTCACAAGGGGTAAATCCCAATGTCCTTTTTAAGGGAGTGCCACTTATCTACGAATTAACCAGTGAGTACAAAAGAGGTCCTGAATTCAAAAAATGTGTACGTACTTTTGTAGATGCAGGGTTGCAATTTGAAGACAAAATCTTACTAGCCGTTCTTTTGGATGATTCAAAATCACTGGAAAAGTTGTTAGCCAATGATCCAGAAAAAGTACATGCTGTTTATAGGTTACGCTGTTCTTATACACCACTTTTCGAGGTCACTTTGCTTCATATCTGTGCCGAATACAATCATTTTTCATGTGCTGACGTATTGATGAAATATGGAGCCGATGTGAATGCAAAAGCAGGGTTCGATAAAAATGGCTTTGGAGGGCAGACGCCCATTTTTCATGCCGTAAATCAAAACGGGGATGAGTCGTCCGACATGCTAACTTTTTTATTGGCAAATAAAGCCGATCTAAAATCCACGGTACCGGGATTAATTTGGGGGAAGAGCTATGAATGGGAGACATTGATCCCTGCCGTTAACCCCATCAGTTATGCTATGATGGGCCTGTTGCCACAAATGCACCGCAGGGAAGAGACCATATCCAATATCGTTGTTAGATTACTGAGGCAGGAATACGGAATAGATTATAAACCTAAAAACGTACCGAATAAATATGTGAATAGAAAATAAGCGCAGTAAATAGCTTTGTATATACAACTTTAGCAAACCGAAAGATAAAAAGTCAGCCTTATGAAAAAATTTAGTATAGTATTTATATCCATTACTTCCTTATTAATCTCCTGTAATCAAAAGGTAAAAGAAGATACTTTGGATCAATGGAAAAACGAGATCGTTGAAACAGAAAAATCCTTTTCTGAAATGGCTTCAAAAGAAGGGATCCCAAAAGCTTTCCTTGCCTATGCAGCAGAAGATGCCGTCCTTATGCGAAATAATACTTTAATTATTGGAAAGGAGGCCCTTCAACAACATTTTGGGATTCAAAATGCCAACTCGGGGCAAAACAGCCTTGAGTGGGAACCAGACTTTGTAGATGTATCTGTATCGGGTGATTTGGGCTATACCTATGGAACCTATGTTTATACTACGGTCGACTCGCTTGGCACATCTAACAGTGTAAAAGGTGTATTCCACACGGTATGGAAAAGGCAACCCGATGGGACATGGAAGTTTGTTTGGGATTAATTCGATTATTTTTGAATAGGATATCGAAAAATTGAAATCATACAAAGACTTAACGTTTTCTTGATTTTAAAAATTTGATATTTTTATTTCAACGAATTATATTTGGTTTTCATTACGATGGATGTTTGAAATTATTTTTCAAATGCAATCTAGTTATTGATAATAACGAAAACTGTAGCTGTTCATTTACAAAAAATAGAGATATGCCTTATCGAACCATATGGGAAAAAGAGGGTATTCGATGGGAGTTTTATGGACATGTAACTGCCCGCGATATAAAGGATGCCAACGAAGAATTTTTTGGAGATCCTCGATCAATTACTGCTAAATATCAGATCGTAGATGCCATTAATACTGTAGATTTAGAATGGAAACCCTTGGACATTGTTGAAATGTCCGTGAATGATGTTGCGGCCAGCCGGACGAATAATAACTTAAAGCTGGCATTTTTAACCAACAGTGATGAAATCCGAGCAAAAGTAGAGAAGTACGTTAATATTTCCCGGAATTTGAATTCGGACTGGAAGTTCAGGGGTTTTGATACCCTTGATGAGGCACGTGAATGGATAGGGGTCTAAACCTTATTAAGTCCTTCTTTGGAGTAAGCTCCAAAAATTTAAAATAGAAATCTAAATAATTACTTCATATATCAAATTGGCAGGTCGATCGGTAGCGCCCCGCCCTGACCAAATAACAGGGATTTACGTTAAAACCAAAAGACCCTTCTTATTGTTTTATTCCTTACTTTTAAGAGAAGCGAATGGTCTTTTAAAAGGTACATTTGCGCCATTTGTGATACCATAGTGTATTTTGTAAAAACTAAATGTCATCAAGGCCTAATCCGTTTCAGAAAATATGATCAAAACATAATAATCATACTATGTTTAGAAAGGTAGAGGAATCACAGACATTGCTAATAAATACCCAGTCCAGGAATTTAGCTGCCCAAAATAAAGCGATCTACAAATTTGGGTTCGGGCAATCCCCTTTTATGCCTCCCAAACCAGTTTTGGACGCCTTAAAGAACTCGGTTCATCACAAAGAATATACATCTGTTCAAGGCGATTTAGAATTACGGGAGCGTATGGCAACTTTTCACAAAGCACACAACGGACTGCAAATTATCGCAGATAATATTCTGGTAGCCCCGGGTTCAAAAACGCTATTATTCAGTATCCTTATGGCCTATGAAAAAGCAGACGTTTTTATTCCGGCGCCTGCCTGGGTATCATACGCTCCCCAGGCCCAACTGGCCGGGCACCATATCATCAAATTACCTACTTCTTTTGAAAAAAGGTGGAGAATCGACCCTCAAATCATTAGCGAAGCGGCTAAAAACAAAAGACACAAAGCTTCTATTTTAATTTTGAATTATCCGGGGAATCCGGATGGATTAACATATTCGAAAACTGAACTAGAGGATCTGGCCCGGATGGCAAGATCATTAGACATATTGGTAATTTCCGATGAAATTTATGGGCTACTAGATCATAATCTGGCACACCTTTCCTTTGCGAATTATTATCCTGAAAAAACCATCACCACCACGGGCCTCTCCAAATGGTGTGGGGCTGGAGGCTGGCGTTTCGGCGCAGCATTCCTTTATAACAATATTGAACCCGAATTTAAGCAGTCATTGATTGGGATTGGCTCAGAAACCTATTCCTGTGCCCCCGCTCCTGTGCAAATGGCCGCAAAAGAAGCCTATCGAGATTATGATCAGATGAGTTCATATTTAATATGGCAGACAGCTATACTGAACCAAATAGGTAATTTCTGTGTAAACAAATTACTTTCCTGCAATATTCGGGTTCATGCTCCTCAAGGGGGCTTTTACCTCTTTATTGATTTTTCCGGATACAGGGAAAAACTAAGTCATAGGGGTGTTATTACAGCCCAGCGATTGTGCCTGAGTTTAATGGAGGAAACGGGCGTAGTGCTGTTACCAGCTACCGCTTTTGGATTCGATGATACATACCTTGCTGCTCGTCTGGCCTATGTGGATTTTGAACCGCCCGCAAACAATATTGCATTTAGCCTGCAGGAACACAGCCCGAGGGTAGTCGCGGGTATAGATAAAATATGTAACTGGGTTTTAAACATCTAATCCGTACCATAGCTAAAAAAAGATGGACCAGAAATGAAGGCATTTGTATATACGAAATACGGATCTCCAGACGTACTTAAACTTTCAGAAGTGCCTAAACCGTTGCCTAAAGAAGACCAGGTGCTTATTAAAGTAAAGGCTGCTTCGATAAATAGAACCGATTGTGCCAATTTACAGGCCAAACCCTGGATTATGCGAATATCCATGGGACTTTTTAAACCTAAAAGAACGATTTTAGGGACGGAGTTTTCAGGAATTATCGAAACTGTAGGCCGGGATGTAACGGGTTTTAAGGAAGGGGACCTGGTATTTGGTTTTGATGACGGCGGCCTGAGTTCCTATGCAGAATACCTAGTGCTTTCCGAAAAGAAGGCTTTTACTTCAATGCCACCCGGGTTGACCTTTGAACAGGCTGCAGGTTGTATTGAAGGTGCCCACTATGCCTATAATATCATAAACAAGATGCCACTTAAGAGCGGGGATACGGTTTTGGTAAACGGCGCTTCGGGGGGGATTGGCACGGCTACCGTGCAA
>CALZFZ010000179.1 GCA_945786965.1 uncultured Muriicola sp.
AAAAGCTGGTAGAAATAAAGACCAAATTCGATCCAAACAATTTCTTTCGATTGAATGCTAATATCAGGCCCAAGGGATAATATAAACAAGATCTTAACGTATGATCTTCTCCGAATGTTATCAGAAATAATAGGGTTGCTTCCGTGTAATTATGGTTTCTTTCGATTATATTTAACAAGTACCAACCATTATTTCAGCAATGTCATTCCTTTTGTTGACACCCATCCGGAAAATTATATCGCCTTGCATAGGCCGGGCATCGACCGCGATCGTCCTCTGTGGTGTCCTGGCATTATCATCCTGCAAATCCATGGGGCCCAGGACCATTCCACAGGATGGCTTCAATTATAACCAGCGTGTTGCCAACCATGAGAACGAACAGATGTTGCTAAATATCGTCCGGCTTAGATATTTGGAAATGCCCCGTTTTATGAATGTGGCCTCCGTCATTAATTCATACACCCGTGGGGGTTCTGCCGGGGTCAACGGAGGTACAAACCCCCTGGGAAATTCCTTTGGCGGAAACGTTTCCTCAAACTGGTCAGACCGTCCAACCATTACCTATACCCCCATGACCGGGCAGGCTTTTTCCCAAAGCCTCCTCACACCGCTCCCACCATCGGTGATCTTTTTTCTGATCCAGTCCGGCTGGTCTGCCGAACGACTGATGCGATTGACCAATTCGGTGATCAATGGTATCCACAATGAGATAGGAACGCCTGGGGAACAGAGGCAGGGCGACCCCAAGTTCAAGGAGTTGCTTGAGGTTCTCCACCAGCTGCAGCGTGCTGGTGCCCTGGGTATGCATTTCAGGGGCGATTGGCCCAAGGTGGATGTGGATGTTATCCTTCCCAAGATTGCGCGAACAGACTCTGTACGGAGGACTATTATAAAATTCAAGGAGCTTCTGCAGCTAGATCAGGATGTCAACGTTTTTGATATTGAATACGGCGTAATCCTTGAAAGGAAAAATCTGATCGTAGTTCAGACGCACTCTATCCTGGAAATGATGTCCAATATTTCCTGGTACATTGAAGTACCCGAGCAACACGTTAACGAAGGGCGGACGCTGGCAACTTTCCGTCCGGACGATCCGGACCTGATCCATATCCTGGTCGATCAAAACAAGCCCGAGGATGCTTACCTGACCGTTAATTACAGAGACCATTGGTACTATATTGACGACCGGGATGTGAAATCTAAAAACACTTTTGCCGTCATGCAAATGCTGATGAGTATGGCCAAAGACGGTTCGGGCTCCGTGGTGCCTTTGATCTCTATAGGCAATTAACCCTTCTATATATCCAGCTGACAAAAGGCTTTTACCAAAACAAGAGGCGAGATTCTATATTCCTTATTAAAACGAAGTGACCACCATTACCCCTTTATGGGCAAAATGGTCCATCTGGGGTAAGGCGTGTGTGGCTTCTTCCAGGGAGATGGTCTTTTCAATAAGTTTATCGGGATGCAGTTTGCCGTTTCTGATCATTTCCAGCATGTCCGGATATTTATGGGCCTGCATACCATGGCTCCCCAGGAGTTCCAGTTCGCTGGCAATGACCAGGTCCATGGGGATTCTGGGGTGCTGATGATTTCCGGTCATTAGGCCTACCTGTATGTGTTTCCCCCTTTTCCGCAGGTTGGCTATGGAATTATAACAAGTCGTTTGGCTGCCAAGGGCATCGAGGGAGACATGGGCACCCCCATGGGTGAGGGCTTTCACTTCTGCCACTACATCAGGGCTCTTTGAGGCATTCACCACGACTGCGGCCCCCATTTCTCTTACCAGCTTCAAAGCCCCATCGTTGATGTCTATGGCAACTACCCGGGCGCCCAGGGACTTGGCGATCATGATGGCCGAGAGGCCCACCCCGCCACAACCGTGCACTGCCACATACTGGCCTTCTTTTACCTTTCCCTGATCCACAATAGCTCTGAAGGAGGTAATAAAGCGGCATCCTAAGGTAGCAGCCGTACTATCATCAATTTCTTCCGGCAAGACTACCAGGTTGGTATCGGCATAGTCCAGGGCCACATATTGGGCAAAAGACCCCCAATGGGTAAAGCCGGGCTGCGACTGGTAATCGCATACCTGATGGTTCCCGGAAATACATTGTTCGCAGCTCCCGCATCCACATACAAAGGGCACGGTAATCCGGTCTCCTGTTTTGAAATGCCGAACCTCCTTACCAACAGCTTCAATGGTCCCCGCCAATTCATGGCCGGGCACATGCGGTAGTATAATATCCGGGTCGTGGCCCATCCACCCATGCCAGTCGCTCCGGCACAAACCTGTGGCCGTTACTTTTACCACCACCCCATGATCCTCGGGAGCAGGATCGGGCACGGTTTGGATGGTGATAGGACCCTGAAATGTTTCAAAAACGGCTGCTATCATGATGGTTAAAGTAACGAATTCCTGTCATAAAGGACATACTTCAAATGAAATTTCTGAGCACAACACAGGCCCTTTTTGGATGCAGTTGGATTTGATAAAAAAAGGCGGAATCTGAAGGAGAAACCGCCTTAAAGTACTGAAAGATTATTACTGCTAATTGGTTGGTTTACCAAGGAAACGCCTCTAATTATTAGAAGCGAGCATCTCTTTGGTTTCATTAAGGATCAGTGCATATCCCACGCTATTGAAGTTATCAATTGCTATTTCATTAAGCAGTGTCGTAGCCCGTTCGTCATTCCCCGTCATTTTATTAGCTTTGGCCATCCAGTATTTGTTATAAACATTGTCCTGATCTAACTCGGCCATATGCTCCAGCGCTTTCTCGTAATTTTCCAGCTGATAATTAACAAAGGCATGGACCCTGTGATAAGGCCTTAATTTGTTGGGGTCATCGCTCGACTCCATGTCGGCCTTTATCAATTCTGCAGTTGCTGCCGCCTCTTCAAAATTACCTGCTGTAGCCGAGGCCATAGCTTCCCAATAATGCATATTGGCTTGCTGAGAAGCGGTAAAGGAATTGGCGCCTATTTCTTCGATCATCTGACCTCTTAAGGGTTTCATCTTTTCTACAAATTCATTTAAATGATCGCTGTCTCCATAGTGCATGGCAATAACGGCACAATCTGCTGCACAGCCCATTTTTGTCCATGTCTTATTACTTTCGGGAATGTCCATTTGGTCTACGTCATTTGCGGCATCCTGTAGAAAAGCCAGGGCTTTTTCATGATCTCCTTCATACAAATAGGTATACGCCTCAAAGTTAATTGAACCTGTGCCAAACTCACTTACCGCTCTGGCGTCCTGGTAATTTTTTCTTGCCGCATCCATATTCCCTAAAAAACTATTGGCATGGCCTGCTTTAGAGAAAGCCACCTCGTTAGTAGGATCGAGTTCCGCGGCTTTTAAATAACTGGCTAAGGCCTTGTTCAGATCATTCTGGGCGCGATAACAATCACCTAAACTGATTTGTGCCTGTGAACTTTCGGGTTTTTTTTCAACCACCATTTCCATATACCCCTGGGCCTTTGTAAAATCTTTTGGAGACGTAAACAAATAAGACGCCCCAAGGGCTGAAATTGCCGGTATATAATCCGGATTAAGTTCCATGGCTTTTGCCCAGGTTTCCCGTGCTTTCGCAGTTTCATCCATCGAATTGTAATATCCTGCCAAATTATCAAAAGCACGTGCCGATTTGGGATACTTTTCAGTAAGCTGCATGCTTACGTCCGTCCCCTTTTGGAGATTGTCTTCCATGCCGGCAACAAGCATGTCCATCCATAATAGTTCCCCTTCATTGCCCTTCTCGCGCATGGCCAAGAATTTGTCCCGGTTCTCTGCCCATTCTTTTGCAGAGCTACTACAAAAGGCCCTGTACATTTGAGCACTTACAAAATTAGGGTCTAAGGCGAGTGCCTTATCAAATAAGGGTCGTGCCTTTTGGGGGTTTCCCTGGTCATAAAGATCTAATCCTTTTATGAATTCCTGCATTGCCTCATCAGACTCGGTTTGGACCGGAACTTCATCTGCCGGATAGGTTAATTGAGGTTCTTCGGAAGTTTTACAGGCCATCAATAAGCAGATGGCAGCCATCAAAAAAATTCTATTTGGTTTGATTGTTTTAAACATGGTGTAACAAGTTAATTGGTTAATAAAAAGGTTGTTTCCTTAGTTCTTCCTAAAAAGGTATTTAATTTAATCTCACCATGCTTCAAGACGAGGACGAAATATGCCTTTTAATGTCCGAAGGCCTTCTTTTATAAATCGAAGGATTTACAGTCATTGGATACGTATCGTAATATTCCAAAGCAGAATTGTTTTATTCCCTCCGCCCCCCTTAAAAAAATAGACCCCTATTGGGGCCTTTTATCTCGTTTGAATGCTATTTCTGAAATGAGCGTTGAAAAGGTGCTGGCGTTAAATATATACGATTGGCCTTTGCATGCTGTTCTGGTGGTTCGTGTTAATTTAACCCTGCTTTAATTCTTTGTTCCCTGAAAATGCATAAATAAGAAATGCCCCAAACGCTATGCCCAATATACCACTTACAGAAGCATACGGTTTGAATTCGGGAATTATGGAGACCACGAAATGCCGAAAATTTTCATGGCCTATAACAATGAGGATTATGGCAGCAATAACGAACAGGTAGCCTAAAATTTTAATTAGGCCGGGGTATTTTGATTCTTTTGCAGTTACTAAGAACAACATACCTAAAACTAACCTCACGACAATGGCAAATACATAGAGTGAGGTGTTTCCTGTTTTATTTTCCATCCATCCGAAAATGATTTCGGGCTTAATTAGCAATGAGATCCCTAAAAGAATCATTAGCATTCCAAACAGTTTGATAGTTAATTTCATAATCCGATTTTTTATGCCATCCTTTTGCTAATCCATTATTTCAACCGGGAATCGCTCTCTTCCAGTTTTTCAAATTTCGGGAATTTATTATTTATAAGCCCCTTATAACGATGATGCCCACATAATCCAGGGTGTTGCAAGAAGGAAGATAGCCGTATTCAATACCGTGATGATTGCGCCTTGTTTATATATATCTTCCGATGGTAAAAAGCCACTTCCGGCAAATAAAACATTGGAACTGGATGCCTGGGGAGTCATGACCGCAAAATAATTGGTGGCGAAAGAAAGCATAAAAGCCATTAGTGCGGCGGGGACCTGAGCATTTACAGCCACTTGTAAAAAAACTGCATATAAAGCCAGCAATTGTGCTGTTTGACTGACAAAAAGATAGTGAATTAATACATACAATACAGTTAAGAGGATATATACCGTAACCCAGTTATAGTCACTGATATAGGTAGCTATTTGAGCCCCCAGGGTTTTCATAAAACCCATGTCGTTCAGTGCAGTGCTCATCATATATAATATAGCAAACCATACATAGGTTTCAAGTGCATCTCCACCCCCTTTTCGAATATCTTCAAGTGTGTACACATTAGCCAAGATCAGTATCGATAATCCAAGAAATGCAACAATAGCCAAATTTAAATTCAAAACCGGGGAAAAAGCCCAAAGGAGGATCATTCCAAAAAATGTAATGCCCATAATCCATTCTTGCCTGCTCATGGGTCCCATTTCATGAAGCGCATTCTTAGCCATTTCCGGAGCTTCCGGAGTATATTTATTTTCCGGAGGAAAGAGTTTATACAATATGTAGGGTATTATAATTAGTGCAATGATACAGGGTACCGAAGCCACAAAGACCCAATTCCCAAAATTCATGTTTACCCCAAACTGAGCAGCAATCCCGGCACCCACCGGGTTGGCAGCCATTCCGGTAAACCAAAGTGCTGAACTTATTGTGTGTCCGGAGATGGCGGTCATCATTAGATAACTCCCCGTTTTCTTTCTACTTTCCGGTGTAGGCAGCGATCCGGTGTCCAAGGCTAATGCATGGGTAATGGGATAAAGAATTCCAGATCTTGCAGTATTACTTGGAATGGCAGGCCCCAGGAGGGTATCCGTAGCAACAATACAATACCCCAGATTTAAGGTAGATTTCCCAAATCGGCGAATTAGCAAAAAGGCGATTCGTCTTCCCAATCCTGACTTAATAACGCCTTTTGCCACTAAAAAAGCTGCCAGAATAAGCAATATAAAGCTCTCTGAGAATCCTGAAAAAGCTTTTTCAGGAGTAAGAACTCTCAACATGACTACTGCTACCAATGCGATAACAGATGCAGTAAAAATAGACAGGGCTTCGACTAAAACCCCGATGATGGCTGTTATAAAAATGGTAAACAAATGCCAGGAATCAGGAGACAGGTCCCAGGGAATGGGGAGATGCCAGATTATTAAACCCAATGCCAGGGTGATAATTCTTTTTATCCAACGTAATTTCTGGTCGTTAAGTGATGGTACTTCCACTTTAGTTTTACTCATTTGGTTTGATTAATTTCCTATTATTAATTAACTGGCTTTTTATTTCATTCCAGCTTTTCCATACACAGAATTAACTATTTCCCTTATTTCCATCTCCCTTAGCAAATCTATTATTGGTACTATTAACACCCTTCATTGCAAATACTCAGTGTTAGCCTTTCTTTATTGCAATTGTTTCTTTCTGATTATGTCTTACTGAATTTTATAACTCATTCTTGAACTGAAAACTCGTCGGGTAACTGCTGTATTAATTTTATGGCGGTGTTTAATGCTGAATTGTATGCGTTAATTGTATTGTTTAAATTATTGCAATTCATTTTAGTTGCTGTTAATAAAGTTTGGTCATTTAAAATTTGAGAATAATCATGAGGAATAGCATGCTCCCCGAATTCCCATTCCTTAAAGTGCATTCTTACATAGGGCAGCCAAAAGTTTTCAAATTCCAGTTTGTCGTCCGCGAATTCCCGATTAACCAGAGGTATGTCCCTTTCGTAATACTGGGTTATTAAAATTCGAAGTTCCTTATCTCTAAGGGTTCCCAGATTCAATTCTTTTAATAATTCATATCCCTTTGAAGCCGAGAAAACATTTCGAGCCAAATGGATGCGCCCTAAATCCGAGCGGATACTTTCATTAAAACTACTGTTCGATTCAAGCACGTTAATTATTCTTTTTTGTGCTTCAAAATCTTCAGTACGTAACTCCAGAGCAAGCTCTAATTCTGCTTTATCTTGAATTAAATCCTCTTTGATTTCAATTAAAACATTTTTAATAGCCCGTGATTCTTTTCTATTCTCATTCCAATTATTGATCTGCAACGCTATTAATATTCCAATTACCACCAGCAGAATTTCGCCTATGGCATATCTCATATACTTTAGTGGTTTATTATCGTCGGCCATTTTTTTACGAATTTTTCGAAAGTAATTTATCATTGATTAATGGTTGGTCATATGAGCGGTTTTAATCCACTTCATTCTTTGTTATAAGTTGTTTGTCACACCAATACCACACAAAATCCGGTCCCCCGGGTTCATAGGGCGCAAATTTGTCGAATTGCATCCCAACTTTTTCCATCACCCTGATCGACGCTTTATTTTCTTTCATTGCAATAGCAATTATCTTTTTTAAGTGGAGATTATCAAATCCATAAGTCAAAATGGCATGAGACGCCTCCGTTGCAATCCCTACACCCCAATATTCAGGCAAGAATCTATAACCAAGATCAATTTCATCAAATTCCGGCAGATACGCTAACCCTGCCCAGCCTGTAAATTGCATCCCATCCTTTAAAATAGTTGCCCATCGACCAAATCCATGATTTACATAATCAGCAGATTTTTCTTTTATTTTACTATGAATTTCTTCTAGTGATGTAATAATGTCTTCTCCTGTGTATTTCTGAACTTGTTGATTTGAATGTAGCCGGAGCATATCCTCTGCATCTGTAAGGACAATTTCCCTCAAAATCAATCGTTCCGTTTCAATTATCATTTTCGTTTTAGCGCTTACCTCGCTATTTTTTATATACGTTATTAGCCTTTCGTTATTTCTTAATCATCATTTTTTTGGTATAATTCATTGTCAATGGATGCTATGATTGCGTTACACATGGTCTTCATTTCATTAAATTGTGCATTCATGACGGAGAATTCATAAACGGCCATTACAAATCCATTTTTCTGTTTAAGGTCTTTTAACATGGCTTCATAATTAGCTTTGGGTAACTCTATATTCTCCCCAGCATTTCCATCGGTAACCTGATAGGTAAAGTTTTTTACAATAGGATTAAGATCTAATACCCCATACGAGGGTTCGTATAACAAAATTTCTGCGTCAAATCTAAAGTGCTCTTCTTCATTCTTTAATTTTTTATACAACGCTTGAAGGTTAAGCAGTCCATTTTTTATGGTGTCATTCGAGATCAAGGCCAAATTGCCCGAATTGGTAAGTTCCTGAAAAGTGTTGTCGTGTTGCGTAAATTTCTGCCAGATATAAATATTTGTGGTATGAAAAGCAAAGGCGTTTAAATCTGTTAAGGGTTTGCCTTCAAAATGTTCTAATACATAATTGGCAGATTCAATTCTGGAATTTCTAACAGTTATGTATTTATCTAATTCGGAGATGTTTAAATTAAGGTCGGTTTTTAAGTTTTTTAAATAATGTAATTCCTGGTTACGTAGTTTTCGAGCTTCATTAGCATTGTTAATCTGTAAGGCGATCAAAATTCCTATTACGACAAGAACAATCTCCCCAATAGCGTATTTCAGGTATTTCCCTGTCTTGCCTTCTGCAAGCAAATTCTGTCTTATTTTTCGAAAGAATTTAATCATATTTCTTAATTTTCCCCTCCCGGGAGGGGCTAGGGGTGGGATTTATATTCTCAATTTCCCTTTTTAATTCCTTCAGCACTCCACTTAGGTTGTTTTTTATGTCCAGATCACTAAACCTGACTAAGCATACACCTAAAGACTCCAAGCGTTCTTGCCGAAGTCTGTCTTTCTCTGGTTGCCCTGCCCTAAAGTGTATAGAACCATCTACTTCTATGGCCAGTTTTAGGTCTTTGCAATAGAAATCTACGATATATTTATCAATGGGTATCTGCCTGCTAAACCGAACCCCCATCTTTTTGTTTTTGATCTCACGCCAAAGAGCAATCTCGCCATAGGTCATGTTCTTGCGCAATTTTTTGGCAAGTGCAACCAGATAGGGATGGTATGGGATGATCTTTCTCATGGTCTTACCCACCCCTTTTTCCCCTCCCGAGAGGGGAGCTTTTACGGCTTTGTATATAGTATTTAATCATGGGTTGATTGGTTAGCCTGCCACCTAATTTACTGAATAATTTGCTTGACAATCCATTAGGCCGAAAACTAAGTCTGGAGATACCCCCACCCATCAAATAAAGAACCCCTGTTAGGGGCCTTTTATGTCGTGTAAGTACTAATTCTGAAATGGGCGTTGAAAAAGCAGGGCAAAGGGTGTGGAATGGAATTGTTGCTTAAAAATTACTAATCCGTGGCTTTTAGAATTAGTATCAGACTGATCAGATATTCAATGTTAAATAAAATCTTCCATGGCTTCCAGCCATATCGGGATTTCATAGCGAGTAGATTTCAGATACACAAAAAGGGTTTCAATGGCCAGGGTATAAATTAAAAGGGTAAGATTAATCTCCATTGCACCGAACAAGCTAGCGTAAAGGTCATAAACCACAGAGGTAATTCCGAACACTTTGAACATTTTGGTAATGAAAAAGATTGATAGATAAAACATTACTTTGGTCTTCTTTTGATGGTTGTCTGTATGTAATAGACGAGGAGGAAATTAATTTGTTACAGTACTAGGTATAAAAAGGTACTATATTATGAAATATTTAACAGATTTGTTCCGTGGTGGGGCCGGAAAGGCCTGCTGCTACATACCTGCCAGCCGGTTTACCTGTCGTAGTTATGGCGGGCTGGTGCAAAAACCCCAGGCAAAAGACTCAAAGCCTGGATACGTATAGCAATGTTCCAAAGGAGATTTGATAAACGGCCCCTCAAAAAAGAACCCCTATTAGGGGTCTTTTATTCCGTGTGAATAGTATTTATGGAATGAGAGTAGAAATAAGGTAATGAATTCTTTTACCTAGTATTTTCAACCAAGCAATTACTTATAACCTTTGTTGATTGCTGGCTTTTTTCTATTTCTGCACAAAAACACATTTCTATGAAATATTTCAATGGCAAAATTTAATCAAAGCAAGAGTGGTCATAGACTTTCTATAACTCTTTTCAACTTTTCTCTTACTTCATTGGCAATGTCTCTTAAAGAGTAATTCTCAACTGAAACCATTGAAGATAATGGATCGACAGCTGAAACTTCAATACTCCCTGGTTCCTTTTCTTGAATAATAACATTGCAAGGGAGCATTGTGCCAATTTTGTCCTCAGCTTGTAAGGCTTTGTAGGCAAACGCAGCATTACAGGCACCTAAAATCTTATAATTATAAAAATCAACATTTAATTTTTTCTTTAAAGTTGCTTTTAGGTCAATTTCTGTAAGCACACCAAATCCTTCTTTTTGAAGTTCTATAATAGTTTTATCGATAGCTTCTTCAAATGTCGTGTCGGTTAATGTTGTTTTAAAGTAATAATTCATTTTTATCGTAGAATTTTATATAATGGTACAAAACAAAGTATGTCTAATCTCCTTTTAACCCGCATATAACGGTCCTGGCTATGATTTGCTTGCGCTGTTCGCTACGCTCGGAACGTCACTCCTGGGGCGTGATGAATTATAGCCGTTGTTGGGCATTGTTTTAATTGACACCATAAAATTTTTCAACTAATTGTTTAAACTTGTTCGGAGACTCGATGTATTCAAAGTGACCACAATTCTCAAATAGTTGTAATTCCGAATTAGTGAGTTTGTTATGAATGGCCTCTGCACCTTCTACTGAGAAAACACTTTCTGTGCCATGTAGAATTAATGTTGGACAAGTTATTCGATATAATTGATCATGAATATCATATTTTCCTAATTCCTTTCTGACATGGTTATTGGTAGCATCAATCTTTTTAATACTGATTGAATCAAAACCAAGTGTGAGTTTCGAAGTATCCCTCGGATTAGCAAAATAACTTGTCAGATAGGTTTTGTAATACTTATCATACGCAGCAACATTATAGTTTTTATATTCTTTGGAATCGAATATACTATCTATATAATTATTTTGTTCTTGGGTTAGTCGCGAGTTAATAGTTTTTATCTGATAGGGCGTTCTAAGTTCATAACTAGCGGCATCAGTGTCAATTAGAACGAGGGAGTTTAAATTGTCGGGGAAAGTTATTCCATAATACATACCCAATAGTCCTCCAAAAGAATGACCAATCAAATTCAATTTTGATAAATTAAAATGATTTTTGATTTCGTCGAGATCCGATATGTATGTTTGCATTTTCAGTTTAAGTGTATCCTTAGCACCCTCTGACCAGCCACTACCTCTTTGATCGTAATAAAGCAAGGTAAATTTGGAAGAGAGTAAAGAGTCGAGTTGTGGTTTAAGATATTTATGACTTAATCCCGGGCCACCATGAAGAACAACCAGTGTGTCACCCGAGCCAATTGTCGAGTAATAGAGTTTTGTATTGTCAATATTTACAAAGCCATCACTTTCAGCTATGCTTGCATTCCTTTGAGAACAAGAGTAGAGAAAAATTAACGATAGTATCGATATCTGAAGGAATTTCATGAGAGTGTTTAAATAATGCCCAACGTGATCGTGTATGGTTAGTTGCGTAAAAGTACAGGTTTCATTTTCCGCAATACAATATAGTGAAATGTAGGAAAAGATCATCGTCTTAGCCAGCTGTAGCAATTGACTATACACGTTGTTGTACGCAGTTATTTTTCTACTTTGTATAAATAATCCGCAGCAGCTTTGCTCATTTCTCGAAAATCGTGTCCAACATTTGGTATAATTTCCAATTGAATTCAGCGTTTAATTCCGATGCAATTTTCTTTGATTCATTATAAAAATATGTTCCTCTTTCTAATCGATGAAGACCTTGTATGTCAACTTCAGGTGAACGCCTTAAATCTCCTCTTGTCTCATTGGCATCATCTTTTTCTCCTAGAAACAAGACAAGGTTTTTGCTAAAATCAATATCTTTTTCCGATTTATTACTCCCTTTAAGCCCAGTTGGAAAATCCTCGATATCTTTTGGGACAGTATACCAACCAGAATTGGATGATAAAATTCTATTAGCTTTACTCTCTGATTTAAAAATTGTAAATCGATGTAAGATTTGTCCACCAGCGGAATGACCAAACAAATCGTAAGAATCCATATTCAGATTAAGATTTTGCTTTGCTAAATTGAAAATTCTGTCAAAGTCTTTATAAATCCATTCATTAGGATTCTCACTTATTTTAAAGCTTGTCATAGCTGTTCTTTCTTCATTTATTTTCACATCAGTAATCATTCCTGCGAGATTATAGCTCCAAAATTGAGGATAATGCTCTTCATTATATTCAGGCGATAGTACCAATAAATTGTACAATTCAGCCTTTTCAATCCAGGCATCTCGATACTCATTTCCATCTCGCCCAGCTCCAGGTAATACAATTATAACAGATGATTCAGATTTTAAATTCTTGGGCTTATAATAATGAATGACAATTGTTTTTTCTTTTATGAAACTACCATCAATTAAGAATTTCCCGCTTCCGTCTTGAATGTTTATTTCATTTAAGATTAGTTCTTTTTCAGGAATTAAATCACTTTTTTTAATAAGGTCCATTTTACAATGTGGACAAATTCCAGATTTATTGAAAGTCAATTCGTCACAAGGCAAATCACAAGGTTTGCAAACATAGTCTCCAGTTTTATTTTGGCAAGAAAAAAGTGTAAATAGAATTAGAATGAATAAAGAATTTAGTTTCATAGATGATTGATTTGATTGATGTTTGTTCTAATTGCCTACAACTCGTTATATCTGCTTAAAAATAACACATATCCCCTAATATAGTCGGGTTAAAGAAACATATACGTTTTTTATATCCAAATAAGCATTGGACCCCACTCCGTCTTCAATGCATTACGAACGGGCAGAAATGTTCAACACAGGCATGATGCGCTCGCTAATGTAGGGGTGTATGGGCTTGTAGCGCTTATAGTTCGTATGGATGAGTTCGGCGCCCGTTTGATTCGCCTGAATGGGGAAGACAATAGTATAACTGACATTATAGGGCGGTTTTTTGTGAATGCCCTGCCCTGGGTAATCAAATCCCTCGCCGTTATCGGTACCATCGCCTTATTGCTGGTCTCGGGTGGGATCTTTGTTCATAATCTGTCATTCCTGCACAACCCCTTTCCATGGCTACCGGATCTGATCTATGAATTTGTTGTCGGACTGCTAGCCGGAGCAGTGGTGCTGTTGTTTGTGAAGGGGGGGAAGAAACTTTTTGTGCGGTAATAACATGTTTTTAACGAAGGTTTTCAGAAATAATGGGGTTGCGCTTGGAAGTGCGTTTCACGCAGTGAAAAATAGTATGGCGCGATAGCAACCTCCATGGTTTTGTCCCGATAACTATCAGGGCCAAAAATTTCCTAAAACCTTCTTGATGTTTTGGTTCGTTTTACATCAAGGTAAATGCGAAGCATTCATGAATTCCTTTAAATAGCATTAGAAATCACATGAATAAAATGAACAAAATAAAATAAAATTGTTTCTTGAATTCCTGGGTTATTTCGCTTACGTTCTTGGCGGGGGTAGCCCATAGCGATTATGCATTGTTGGGCAACGGCTTCATTTTTATCGAACCGACGCAACATGCCGATAATCGTAACTTATGTTTTTTAATTTATTTAGCCTTACGGCTATTTGATTGGACGAGCGGTCGGAATCCACCGTAAACCATTCGCTTGGCATCAAAAACCATTCTTGACGGATCGGTCAATGGGGCAATTAAATCCGTCATTCTCGGGTCGGCCGCGACCCGCTCATTTGCCAGGTCGCGCGCCTCTTGCGAAGCAAATACAACCCACCCAAATACGATGGCCTCATCCTCTTTGGCATCTATGAGTTCCGGGAAAGAACGTGTGCCTTCCAATTTTAAATCCTCCCCGGCATACTCAAAGTAGTCGAGTGCGCCATGTTCCTTCCAAATCTTTGCAACCGTTTCTGCCACGCGCTTGTATTCGTTCAGGTGAATTCGTGGAACGGGAAGGACGAATCCGTCTATGTAATTTGTCATATTTTCCTCCTCAGTTTTTATTTTCATGTTTGCCAATGGTCTTGTATATGAGCCGTTTTAATGGCTTATCTATGTTGGTAGCCACTGGTTTTCTTTTTATAAAACATCTCATTATTTATTGAGAAAATTTTCACTCGATGCTGCCTGTCTAAAAAGCAATGCTGACACCAAAAAAAGGAATGCAAAGAATCCACTTAAAAGAAATACGCCAACAACACTGGGTGACCAAGAGATGGAATGAGGTGGCCAAATAAAGAGTGCAATCACTGGAACCAGCATTTGAGTTGAGGCAGCAATAAATAGTGTAATAGACATTCCTTTTGGTTTAAATCGTGCAACGATAGCTCCCGCAAAACCCACGATAAAAACGGCACTGTATAATAAATTAGCATCTTGCCCTTCATTTCCGATTATCCCAACAGCTCCATTTACCCAGAACAAAAGGAATGCGCCGACAAGACCTGTTCCAAAAGCGACACGATAAACAGTTCTTTTTGATTTTCTGGCAACCAGTTCATATGTAATACCTATGCCAAACAGCACTGTACCCATGATAATAAAATCGAATAAATCCCAATGAATTTCATTAGTGAACTGCATTGTCAATAATGGTATCATCAAAATAAATGCTATGACAACAATCCAAACGACAAGTCTTTTTATTAGAATTTTCATTTCGATGTGTTTTAATTTCTTTTGTGCCCAGTTTATTAATTATATAAACTTTAAAGATCAGGTTCCTTTGTGGCTAACATGATATAGCTACATAAAAATAGCATATTTCCAATATATAGGCAGAATGAATTATCCCTTGCTTGGCTACAGTTTTAACACCTCGCCATTTTTCGTTTTTTACCAAGTTTGCCTTTCTCCTTCACCTTTTTAATTTGATCAACAGCAATGGGTACTTTACATGATGTATTTCCGACATTGACACTTACTTTGCCAATTTTTTCTGCCACTTGAGACGCCTTTTCTGTTAATTCAATGATGTAACTGCCTACGGCAATTACAAAACCGTTCATTGTATAGCGCACTCTGTTTGGAGCGCTATGGATATTTTTTTCAACCCTATCCAAAAGTTGATCATACATTGTTAGGTCTAGTTTGTCATCCTGAGTAATAGCCGCATAATTAGAAAGTGCAGACCATCCTGCTGTGGCAACAAGTTCATTGCTCGATTCTATCCATTGAAGTCCCAGGTTGTAGCCATAGTTGCTTTCCGCGGCAACCCAGGCAACCGTGTATTCACTAATAGCTGAATGAGGCGCCTCTCTAACCCATTTTTGAAGATCACTTTTTGAAATTTTATTTTCGTCTGCAATAAGTCCTGCGAGATACATAGCATCATAATTTCCAGTGGAAAACAATTCAAGAGATAGCTCGTGATTTTTCCTGACTTTCTTAACGATCTTTTTCATATCCTGAACCCTTACACCATATAATGGCTCTCTAACACCGTGATTCAGATAGATCTTCTTTATGGTTTCATCACCATAATTCTCCAATTCAATTAATACTTCTTTTAAGGTCAACATAGTTGAAATTTATTGTTGCCAACGGTCTCGTATATGCGGCGGGACCAGGTATTGCTTGGCATAATCGTCATTTACTTTGTTATCAGCTTTATTGATTGT